>DASWKP010000306.1:0-16022 GCA_036396575.1 Longimicrobiales bacterium
GTCGCGCCGGGGCTGACCCGGGTGGACGACGCCGAAGGCCGGGCGCTGGTGGCGGAGCTGCGGGGACTCGAAGCGCGTTGGGCCGTCGCGGCGCGGCTTGCGCTGCCGGCGTCCCGGCTGGGGGAAGGCGTGCGCCTGCTGGCGTCCCTGGGCACGGCGGACGCGGACGCGGACGCGGGTCGAGGGGCCGGAGCGCCGTGTTTCGTGGCCGACCCCAACGTCGGCGTGTTCCGCCTGGGGATGGACGCGCCCGGCCAAGCGGAGGAGGATCGCCTGGCGCCGCTCCTCGTGGACCTGCGCCGGGAGGCTGAAAAGCTGGGTGGCTCCCTCACGCTGGTTCAGGCTCCGGCGGGGCTCATGGGCCGCGTGGGCGCCCGGGGCGGCCTTCCCGCCGGTGTGGGGCGAATCCATCGGGGGCTCAAACGGAGCTTCGATCCCTCCGGCACCCTGGCCCCGGGGAGGCTGGGCCGATGACCGGGTCCGCCGTGGGCGAGGAACAGCGCGCTGGCGCGCCGGCACGGCCGGTTGCGCCCGTCGTGGAGGTCATGGACCTGGAGCGGGTCCGCGAGGCCGTGGCGGCCGCGCGTCGGGCCCAGGAGGAATGGTCGGCGCGTCCGGTGCCCGAGCGGGTTCGGGCCCTCCGACCCATGGTGGACGTGCTGGGACGTCGCTCCGAAGCGGTGGCGGACCTGGTCACGATGGAGACCGGCAAGCCCCGGGTTGAGGCGCTCGCCGAGGTTCTCGCGTCGGCGGAGCTGATACGCTACTACGCGAGAGTGGCCCCAAGGGTGCTCAGGGACGTCCCTGTGTCCACCGGGTGGATGGTGGGCAAGACCGCTTGGACGTACCGGGAGCCGTACGGCGTGGTGGGCGTCGTCACCCCCTGGAACTATCCCTTCCTGCTCACTATGGATTCCCTCACCGCGGCTCTCTTCGCCGGGAACGCGGCGGTGGTCAAGCCCTCGGAGTTCACGCCCCGGTCGTCCATGAAGGCCCGGGATCTGTGGCTGGAGGCGGGCCTGCCGGAGGACCTCGTCCAGATCGTGACCGGCGACGGCAGCACCGGCGCGGCCCTGGTGCGCTCCGGCGTGGACAAGGTGGTCTTCACGGGGAGCACCGCGACGGGACGCCGGGTCATGGCCGCCGCCGCGGAGACCCTGACGCCCGTCGCTCTGGAGCTGGGCGGGAAGGACCCGGCCATCGTGCTCGAGGACGCCCACCTGGAGCGGACCGCCCGCGGCATCGTGTACGGAGCGTTCTTCAACGCGGGACAGACCTGCATCTCCACGGAGCGGGTGTTCGCCGTGGAGGCGGTGTACGACGCTCTGGTGGAGCGCGTGACGCGGCTCGTGGCGGAGTTGCGCTCCGGAACCGAAACCGACGGGGAGTACGAGGTGGGCCCCATGACGACTCCCGCCCAACTCGACATCGTGGAGGCGCAGGTGAAGGACGCTCTGGCACGGGGCGCCCGGGCCACGGTGGGTGGCGAGCGCGCCGCAGCGGGCGGCGCCCTCTTCCCACCCACCGTGCTGGTCGACGTGGACGACACCATGCGGCTGGCGCGTGAGGAGACCTTCGGACCGGTGCTGCCGATCTTTCAGGTCCGGGACGAGCAAGAGGCGGTGGAGCGGGCCAACGCGTTGGACTACGGCCTCTTCGCCAGTGTATGGACGGGAGATGTGGAGCGGGGCCGGAAGGTGGCCGCGCGGCTCCGGTGCGGCGGCGTGTCCGTGAACGACACGCTCAGCCACTACGCCGTGCCCGGTCTGCCCATGGGCGGAAGGGCGGACAGCGGCTTCGGCGCCCGCCGGGGGTTGGCCGGCCTGGAGGAGATGAGCCGGCCGCGCTCGGTGCTGCTGCACCGCGTCGGGCTCACCAGGGAGCTGTGGTGGTACCCCTACACCGCCAGCGGCTTGCGCCTGACGCGGGCTCTGGTGGCGCTCCGGGCGGGGTGGGGTCCCGGAGCCCTCTTCCGGGCCGCACGGCACCTCCTGGGAGGCCGGCGGGGCCACGAAGGCGCCCGCGGCGACGGAGTCGACGGGTGACCGAAGGCGGCGTTCTCGCGCGGGCTCTGGCCCGGGAGGAGGAGGGCCTCCTCACCTGCGTGCACTGCGGGTTCTGTCTGCCCGCCTGCCCCACCTACACGCGCCTGGGGGACGAGAACGACTCGCCCCGGGGCCGGCTCCACCTCATGCGGGCCGTGGCCGAAGGCCGCCTGGGCGCGGGCTCGGACGCGTTCCACCAACACATCGATCGCTGCCTGGGCTGCCGCGCCTGCGAACCCGTGTGCCCGGCGGGCGTACCCTACGGCCGACTCCTGGAGCTGGCCCGTGCCGAGTCGGCGGCCGCCCGTCCTCCGGGGTTCATGACCCGGGCCCTCCTGCGGACGTTCGCCTCGCCGGGGCTGACCCGGGCCGTCATGCTGCTCGGGCGATGGCTCCGGGCCACGGGCCTGCCGGCCTTCCTCGCGGCCCGGCTGCCAGGGTCGGGAATCCTGGGCGGCCTTCGCCTGGCCATGGGTATGCTGGCGTCCACGGGGGGGTGGCCCGGAGGGCGCCAGCGCGGCGCGGAGGCCGTCGATGTTCCGGTGCCTTCACACGGCACGGCCGGCCTCCTCACGGGATGCGTCCAACAGGGGCTCTTCTCCACCGTGAACGACGCCACGGTCCGAGTCCTGGAGGCCAACGGCGTGGCGGTCACGCGCGCGCGCGGTCAGGTGTGCTGCGGGGCCGTCCACGCGCACGCCGGCGACCTGGAGGCCGCCCGCGACCTGGCCCGTCGCAACGTCGACGCGTTCGAGCGGAGCGGCGTGGAGTGGGTGGTGACCAACGCGGCCGGCTGCGGGGCGATCCTGAAGGAGTACGCTCACCTGCTGGCCGACGACGGGGCGTACGCCGAGCGGGCGGTGGGCTTCACCGAGCGGGTGCGCGACGTGAGCGAGCTGCTGGCAGACCGGGGACCCCGAACGGGCGCGCGCCTCTCGCTCGAGGTCACGTGGGACGCACCGTGCCACCTCCTCCACGCCCAGGGCATCTCCCGGGAGCCCGCGGCGGTGCTCGCTGCCATCCCCGGCCTGGATCTCCGGACCCTGGAGCGCGCGGACGAGTGCTGTGGGGGCGCGGGAATCTACGGGCTCACCCACCCCGACCTGGGAGGCTCGGTGGGCGCGGACAAGGTGAAGGCGGTGCTGGCCACGGGCGCGGAAGTGGTGGTGACCCCGAACCCCGGCTGCATCATGCAGATCGGGGCCGGTCTGCGGATCGAGGGCTCGTCCGTGCGGGTGGCGCACCCCGTGGAGCTGCTGGACGAGAGCTACCGGCGAGCGGGGTACTACCGATGAGCCCGCTCGCCGACCGCGCCGGACTGCTCGAGCACGTGCACGGGCTCCGAGACGAGTTCGTCTCGTTCCTGAGCCGACTCGTGGAATGTGAGTCTCCCACGGACGTGCCGGGGGCGCAGGCCGGGCCCCAGGCGATCCTCACCGAAGCGCTGAGCGGCCTGGGCTTTCGCGTGGGCCGGATCCGGGGACGGAACACGGGAGGCCACCTGCTGGCCCGGCCGGCTCGCCGGGTGCCAGGCAGGCCGGGGCAGCTCCTCGTCGGCCACAGCGACACGGTATGGCCCCTGGGCACCCTGGAGGAGCGGCCGGTGCGCCAGGAGGACGGCCGCCTGTACGGTCCCGGGTCCTTCGACATGAAGGGTGGCCTCACGCAGATCGTCTTCGCGCTCCGGACGTTGAGGGATCTGGGCCTGGATCCTCCGTTGACCCCGGTCGTCTTCATGAACTCCGACGAGGAGGTCGGAAGTCCGGAGTCCATCTCCTGGGTCCGCTTCCTGGCGCGGCGTGTGCGTCGGGCCTACGTGCTCGAGCCGTCCCTCGGGGCGGAAGGCAGGATCAAGACGGCGCGCAAGGGCGTGAGCCAGTTCATCGTCCGCGCGCGCGGCCGGGCGGCCCACGCGGGCCTGGATCCGGGGGCCGGCGCCAGCGCCATCCTGGAGATGGCTCACGTCATCCAGAGCCTCCATGGCCTCGGCGACGGGAAGGGGACCACGGTCAACGTCGGCGTCGTGGAGGGGGGCATCCGACCCAACGTGGTGGCGCCGGCGTGCCGCGCCGAGGTGGACGTGAGGGTCCTGACCGCCGAGGAGGGCCGGCGCGTGGAGGCCGGCATCCGCGGCCTCGGCGCCCGCACGCCCGGTGTGAGCCTGGAGGTGGAGGCCGGCATCACCATCCCGCCCCTCGAATGGACGTCCAGGAACCGGCGCCTGTGGGACATGGTCCGAGAGGAAGGCTCCCGAATGGGCCTCGCTCTGCGAGAAGCCACGGCGGGGGGCGGCTCGGACGGCAACACCATCAGCCTGTTCACCGCAACGTTGGACGGTCTGGGCCCGGTGGGCGACGGAGCCCACGCCGTACACGAGCACGTGGACATCGGCTCGACGCTCGACCGCTGCGCCCTGCTGGCCCGGATCCTGATGGCACCGGACCTGGACGACTGCCCCGAGGAGGACCGGTGACCCCACACGACATCACCATCCGCGATCTGGAGGGCCCGGACGAGCTGCGCGCCTGCCGACGGTTCCAGGGTGAGGTCTGGGGAGAGACCTTTTCGGAACGTGTGCCGGTGTCTATCCTCACCGTGACCCGCCGACTCGGGGGCGTGGTAGCGGGGGCCTTCGACTCCGCCGGAGAACTCGCGGGTTTCGTCTTCGGGATGACCGGCGTGGTGGACGGCGTGGTCGAGCACTGGTCCGACATGCTGGCCGTGCGGCGGGACCTCCGCAACGCGGGAATCGGCCGGCGCCTCAAGGCATACCAGCGAGAGCGGTGCCTGGAGATCGGCGTGCGACGGATGCGATGGACTTTCGATCCGCTGGAGTCCCGCAACGCGTATATGAACCTCGTCCACCTGGGGGCCGTGGCCCCGGAGTACGTACGGGACATGTACGGAGAGACCGACTCTCCCCTCCACCGGGGAATGGAAACGGACCGCTTCGTCGCCTTGTGGGAGCTGGACAGCGAGAGGACCCGTGCCCGCCTCCAGGGGCGGGAGCGCCTCCCGGCGCTGGTGGATGTCTCGGGCCTGCCCCACGCCTTTCCCGTGAAACAGCGGGGACCCGTGCCCCGCCCCGGCGTGCCCGACCTGGGCTCGGTCGGGTCCGGGCCCTACCTGGTCCCGGTGCCCCACAACATCCAGGCGATCAGGGAGGAGGACGGGAAGCTGGCCCTGGCCTGGCGGACGGCCACCCGCGAGGCCCTGGCGCCCGCCCTGGAGGCGGGCGGCCGCGTCGAGGAGCTGGTTCTGGGCGCCGAGGCGGTGTCGTACTACGTCGTGGTCCGCGCCGGCGAGCGGGACGACACGGAGGTGCCCCGATGAAGATCGACGGCGTCCGCCTGGATCTCGTTCCCCTGCGGCTCCGCGAGCGCTTCGAGATCTCCAGCGGAGCGCGCCAGAACCGGACCATCCTGCTCGTGCGCCTCCACGGCGAGGGAGAGATCGGGTGGGGCGAGTGCGTGGCCGCCGAGGACCCGGGCTACTCCTACGAGACGACCGAGACGGCGTGGCACGTCCTCACGGAGTTCGTGTTGCCCGCTGTCGTGGGCACAGACGCCGAGGGTCCAGGGGATGTGATGGCGCCGGCCAAGTGGATCCGGGGCCATCGCATGGCCAAGGCGGCCGTGGAGATGGCGGCGTGGGACCTGCACGCCCGCTCGGCGGGGCTGAGCCTGGCCGAGGCCATCGGTGGGGACCGCCGGCGGGTGGACGTGGGCGTCAGCGTGGGTCTCCAGCCCACCGACGACGACCTGCTTCTCCAGGTGGAGGGGTACGCCGCCCGGGGCTACAAGCGGGTCAAGATCAAAATCAAGCCGGGGCGGGACGTCGACATGCTGCGGCGGGTGCGGGAGCGCTTTCCCGACCTGCCCCTCATGGCCGACGCCAACTCCGCCTACACCCTGGACGACCTTCCCACGCTCAGGAAGTTGGACGCGCTGGGTCTCATGATGATCGAGCAGCCCCTTGGCTACGACGACCTCCGCGACCATGCCCGTCTCCAGGAGGAGTTGGAGACCTCCATATGCCTGGACGAGTCGATCCGTTCGGTGGGGGACGCGGCGCTCGCCCTGGAGCTGGGGGCGGGCCGCATCATCAACATCAAGCCGGGACGAGTCGGCGGCTTCGGCGGGGCGCGGGCCATCCACGACCTCTGCCTGGCGCGGGGTGTGCCCGTCTGGTGCGGCGGCATGCTGGAGTCGGGGGTGGGGCGGGCTCACAACGTCGCCCTGGCGACCCTTCCGGGTTTCACCCTCCCGGGGGACATCTCGGAGAGCCGACGCTACTGGGAGCGGGACCTGGTGGACCCGGAATTCGTCCTCACCGAGGGGACGCTCCTCGTGCCCGAAGGTCCCGGCATAGGGGTCAGGCCCGACGTGGAGCGGATCGAAGCTCACAGCGTCAGGACGGCGTGCCTCCCGGGCTGAATTCGAACCGCTCGGTGCGGACCCGGATGCGCCGGACGGGGAGCCCAAGCACCCGGACCATCAGGCGTCCGACACCCCGCCCCACCGCGCCTTCGACCTTCTGCTCCCCCGCCACGGCGGCGGCCAGGTCCCCGCGCAGCCAGCGGCGCAGCTCTTCGAGGTCCGAAAGGGACAGGGTCTCCACCTCCAGGACGGCCATGTAGTAGAAGCGGCCCTCCTCCACCGGCCGGAGCGGCAGCGAGAAGGCCCGTTCCAGCTCGTCCTGGGCCTCTCCCACGCTGCTGAACGTCGCCATCTCGCCGCGGTTCGCGTCCGCGGCCTCCGACGTTTCGACCTGGTAGGTCCGTTCCAGAGGGTCGTGGAGCACGGTGGCGCGCCACTCGGCGCGGCCTCGCTGGCTATCGAAGAAGCGGTCCTTCCACAGCTCGGCCACGACGCGAATTCGCAGGGGGAGCCCCGAATGGAGGGCGCGCCGGAGTCCGGGTTCCTCGAGAAGGTCGTGGAGCTGAACGGTGAGGACACCGGTGGCCGGAGCGACCCGCAACTCTACGGGGCCCTTCGGCTCCTGGGCATGGGCGGGCACGGCCAGGAGCACGGCGGGGAGGAGAACGGCCAGGACCGATGGCTTCCCGGCGAAGAGTCCCGATCTCACCCGCGTCAGAAGCGGCGTTGCAGACGGATGAAGAAGTTCACGCTCCGATTCCTGCCCTCCAGGGGATAGGCCCAGTACAGGCCCAGGTCTCCCAGGTTGAACCCCACGCCCACGTCCGCGAAGGTGTCCGTGTCCAGGAGCGGATCGCTCTCGGACCAGCCGCGCCCCGCATCAAAGAAAACGATCCAACTGGGCGACATGTCGATCGAGGGGTACCACAGCCATTCGTCCTCCCAGTCGCCCGACTCGTCCGACCCCAGGTCGATGTTGAAGGACAGGTGGCCCCGGTACTCGGCCTGGAAGAGGGCCGCGCGGTCGCAGCCGTAATGCGCGAACACGGGTTGGACGCCGTCCTGGGCGTCGAAAGCCACCCGCTCGACGTAGTACGGCCGGCTCCGCGCCCCGCAGTCGAGGCTGAACAGGCCGTAGCCCGGCAGCGTACCCTCGCCCCCAAAAGCGTGCTGGTACTGGGGCGGGACCGGTTTGCCGTCGAGACTGCCGCCGTAGACCGCCCTCACGACGAACTCGGCGTCCGGGCTCACGCGGTTGTACCTACGCAGATCCACCAGACCGGTCGTGAAGTTCGACTCCACCAGGGAGGACGGGACCAGCCCGGACAGCGAGCGCTCCTCGTAGAGCCCGGGGATGGCCAGGCTCCCGTCCACGCCGCGGATGACGCTGGCCTCGGCGAACCACCCGTCGCTGGGGTGATCGGGGTCGTTGCGGTCGTCCCAGAGCAAGGTCCCGGACAGGGTCCGGATGTCGCCCTCGGCGACCATGGGCTGGGGCCGCCAGGGGTCGTCGTTCCGGCGGAGGGTCCACGGGCTGCTCACCGGGGCGAACGCGTGTTTCTCGTCCCGGTACTCCACGGTGAACCCGAGGGGTGATTCCTCCCTGCCCAGGGTGAGGTAGGCGCTCCATCCCCACCGCTCCACGTAATCCCGGTAATCCTTGTGCGCGAAGAACGTGGACAGCGAGCTCTCGATGCTGGTGAGCCCGACGCGGGAGATGGGCTCCACCAGGGAATGGTAGGTGGCGCCCAGGGTCACCTCGAGGCGGCCGGCGATGCTCTGCTGGGCCCGGAGGAAGTACCCGAGCTCGTCGTCATCCACGCGGATGCCGGACTCGGACCTCCAAACGGCCAGAGCGTCTGCCCGGAACCGGTTCGGCCCCGGCGACTCCCACACGGGCCCGAGCATGATGGGAAACCCTTCGACCCGGTTGTAGGACCCACCGGTGCGGACCAGGAAGCGAGACTGGCCGAGGGTGGCCCAGCGCGGTGTCTGCAGCCCCCGTGACCCGAAGGGGCGCAGGCGAACCTCGCCCTCTCGCTCGGCGTAGCGCAGGGATTCCCCGTAGACGGCCAGGGTGCCGCCCACCGAGGAGTCGAGGGTGCCCGTGACCTCGCCTCCGATGATCGTGACGTCCCCCGTCACGCGCGCCTGTGCCAGGAAGATCACGTCGCCGTTTACGACCACGAGGTCGCCCCGGATCTCTCCGGCCACCACGAACGGGCCGCCCAGGACGCCCACGTTCCCGAGGATGGCGCCCTCCGCGGGCAGAGTGGAACGGCCGCTGAAGCGGACGGTGCTCGGGTCGTTGAAGTACGCGATCACCTCCTCGGCCACCGACCGGGGCAGATCCATCTCCTCGATGCGCTGCTGGCCACCCGCCGGTGGCGTGGCCGAAAAGAAGACCGTGAGCGAGAGCACGGCGAGTGGCAGGCGCTGGTTCATGACTTCGCCCTCCAAAGGGATGGGTCCGCCGCGGCAGGAGGGCGGACGACCGACCTGGGTTCGCCGGTGCTCCAGAGCAGAGACCGTACCACGGAGGCTCCGTTCATCCAACTGTCCCGTTGACATGGACTTGCGTGGTTCCGGTAGTCGGGCGTGGCTGCCCGCGACCCCTCTCCGGAAAGGTCGAGTGTTGCGGATCGACACGCGGGCCCGGCGACATCGTCATCCGTCCCTGAGGCCGAGCCGCTTCATGCGGCGGTAGAGGTTGGCCCGATCGGTCCGCAGGTTCCGACCCGCCTCGGCCACGTTTCCCTCCGTCGCGTCCAGAGCCCCGTTGATGAGAGTGCGCTCGTACTCATCGAGGCGGTCCCTGAGGGGCCTGGGGTCGTCCGCTACGTACTCGAGGCGGCCCCGGGTCCGGCTGGATCCGGAGGGAAGGACCCGCGCGACATCGGAGGCCGTGACCAGCGAGCCCGGGCTCAGGATGGTGAGCCGTTCGACGATGTTGAACAGCTCCCGGACGTTGCCCGGCCACGGGTGCGCCTGGAGGCGCCCGATGGCGTCCGGGCCCAGGCGGGGAGGCGTCAGGCCGTGCTTGAGGCGGAGGCGCTCCAGCACGAACTCCACCAGCATCGGAATGTCCGCGCGGCGGTCGCGCAGTGGGGGGATCCTGAGCGGCACGACGTCCAGGCGGAAGAGGAGGTCCTGGCGGAAGCGGCCCTCTTCGATCTCGTGGCGCAGGTCCTTGTTGGTGGCGGCGATGACGCGCACGTCCACCTTGATGGGAGCGCTGCCGCCGACCCGCTCCACGACCCCGTTCTCCAGGACGCGTAGCAGCTTGGCCTGCGCCTCCGGGCCCAGGTCCGCCACCTCGTCCAGGAAAAGCGTGCCCCCGTCGGCCATCTCGAAGCGGCCGTGGCGTCGCTCGGTTGCCCCGGTGAAGGCGCCCCGCTCGTGGCCGAACATCTCGCTTTCCACCAGGTCCCGGGGGATCGCCGCGCTGTTCACCCGGACGAACGCGGCGCCCCGGCGTTTCGACAGGCCGTGGATGGCGGTGGCCGCCAACTCCTTTCCGGTCCCGCTCTCTCCCGTGATGAGGACTCGCGCCTCCGTGGGCGCCGCCTTTCGGATGACGTCCCGCACCGCGGCGATCCCCGGGGTGTCGCCCACGAGCTCCGCTTCGGGGCCCAGCTCCCTGCGGAGGGCCCGAGACAGGTCCCGTGCCCGGCTGACCTCCATGGCTCCCCGGAGGGTGACCAGCACCGCCTCGGGGGTGAGGGGCTTCTCCAGGAAGTGGAACGCCCCCAGGCGGGTCGCCGCCACGGCGTCGGAGAGGGTGGCCTGACCGCTCATCATGACCACGGGCACGCCGGGTGCGGCCTCCATCAGGTCCGGAAGAGCCTCCAGGCCGGACCGTCCGGGCAGGGCCAGGTCCAGAAGCACGGCTTCGGGCGCCGAAGCCGCCACGTCCACCAGGGCTGCCTCCGCCGTGTCCGCCTCCCTGACTCGATAGCCCTCCGCCTCCAGAAGGGCCCGGATCATGCGGCGTATGTTGCCTTCGTCGTCGACGATCAGGACGTCCATGGCGCACCCAGGAGCGGGGAAAACTCAACCGTCAGGCTGTCCGGGGGAGGGTCCTCTGCCACGTACGTCATCCCGGAGTCGCCGGTTCCAGCGGTAGGACGATCTCGAACTCCGCTCCCTCGTCCCCGTCGGTGCGGCTCCGGGCCACGGCGGTGCCCCCGTGGGCGTCCACGGCCTGGCGCACGACGGCCAGGCCCAAGCCCGTGCCTCTGCGCTTGGTGGTCACGTCGGGCATCCAGACATCCTCCAGGAGCTCCTGCGGGATCCCGGTGCCCCGGTCCATTACGCGCACGCGCAGGCCGTCCGCCGTGCGGTCCAGTCGCACGGTCACGGCGTCCCTGCCGTCCGAGGTCCCCCTTCGCTCCTCGACGGCTTCCACCGCGTTGACCAGGAGGTTCCTGAAGGCGCGCCGGAGGACGTCGTAGTGGCCCCGAACCATGGGGAGGTCTTCGGTGGCCTCCACGGAGATCGCCGCGGCCGTCCCGTCGTGCTGGGCGGCCAGGCTCTCCAGAAGCTCCACCATGTCCACGTCGGAGGGAGGGCCCTCGGGCATGCGTCCGAACTGGCTGAAGGAGCGAGCCATCTCGTCCAGCCGCCCGATCTCCTCGAGAAGGACCTCGGCGGAACCGGCTACGGCGCGGTCTTCGGCGCGGGCGAACGTGGCGGCGGCCATCCGCATCGGCGTGAGCGGGTTCTTGATCTCGTGGGCAACGCGTCGGGCCATCTCGGTCCAGGCCTCCAGGCGCGCGCTCCGGACCTCACGCCGCCTGGCCTCCTGGAGCTCGTCGGCCATGTCCCGGAGAGCGGTGCGGAGCACCTGGAACTCCTCGTCGCTCCGGTCGACTCCCGTCGGGGCGGCGGGCAGCGGATCGCCCCGGGCGATCATCCCCGTCCATCCCACCAGCTCCTGGATGGGCCGGCTGAACCCTCGGGAGAGCCGCCTGGCCGTGAGCAGCGCCAGCAGGGCGATGGCCCCCGCGGTAAGAAGGGCCAGGAGAGGCAGTACACTCACCGCGCGGTCGGTGACGAAGGACCACAGGCGGGACCAGCGGACGGACGCGGACAGGGCCTCACCGTGCGCCGCCGCAGTCGCCGCGACCACCGTATCGTTGGGAACCGCCCTCCGGGCCGCGTCGATGAGCTCCTGCCCGGACTCGGCCACCGCGTCCCAGGGTCCCAAGGTCCCCACCGTTGAGCCGATCTGCATGAACGCGAGGGTCCCCGCCACCACGGCCACGGCCGCTGGGATCAACGCCACCAGGAGGATGGCCAGGAAGATCCGCTGCCGGAAGCTCCGGGTCCCGAGCATGATGTGAGGGCCTTCCGGGTCGCTGGTGGGAAGAAGCAAGCGCGGGGCCCGCCCCGCGGACCCCACCTGGAGCGCCCGTGTACCTACCCCGGGTGGGCCGCCGGGAGCCACCGGACGCCGTTCCGTCTCCGGCGGGGCGAAGGTAGGAGGCCCGTCATTTCAACGGCAAGCGAGGAACGGGATGCTCGCGCCCCTGACCGCTCCGGGAAGAGGCCCCAACCGGGGCCCCGCCGTGTGTCCGCACTGCTGGATGGTGAATCCCGCCGCGTTCACCCTGTGCGCCCGCTGCGGCGCGTCCATGGCGACCCACCTGCAGGAGTCGGCCGGGCTGCGCCGCACCGCCCCCGTCCAGAGCCCGGTGCCCGTGTCGGCTCGGCTCTCTCCGTTCCAGCGGCTGGTCGTGTGTGCCTTCCTCGTGGCCCTGGCCCTGGCCTATCTGGCCCATCTCCTGCCGGTGCCGACCAGCGCCGAGACCGACGGGCCCGCGCCGGCGACGCCCGCGAGGTGAGACGGATGGCCTGACCGCCCCCCCCCTCACACCTTCCCCAAGCACCACGGGCAGAACCGCCACCCCGCTCTGGCGATCCGCCCGCACCGGCACCGCTTCACGCGGGGTTGGCCGCAAGCGGGGCAGCCCTCGGCCTCCACCGGGACGGAGGCTCCACACGAGCGGCAGGGCAAAGCGGATCCCGGATCGCCCTGGAGGATGCGGGCGACCTCGTGGGGCGTCGTCTGGCCCTCGGCGACCTTGCGGCGGGCGTCGTCGGCCAGCGTGCCCATGCCCGCCTCCTCGGCCAGGCGGCGCAGGGCGGTGTTGGATCCGCCCGCCGTGCGGACCACCTCGTCCCGCAGGGCGTCCGTCATGACCAGCGCCTGGAAGATGCCCGTGCGGCCGGCGTAGCCCTCCTTGCAGCGCGCGCAGCCCGACCCCCCTCGCCCCCGGCACCCCGGGCACACCGTGCGCACGAGGCGCTGGGCCACCACGCCCGCCAGGCCTCCGGCCACCAGGAACGGGGGCACGCCCATGTCGAGGAGTCGGGTGATGGCCCCTGGAGCGTCGGTGGTGTGGATGGTGGACAGGACCAGGTGCCCCGTCACCGCGGCGGCCATGGCGATCTCGGCCGTCTCCCGGTCCCGGATCTCTCCCACCATGACCACGTCGGGGTCCTGACGCAGGACGGAACGGAGCGCCGTGGGGAAGGTGAGGCCGGCCCGGGGGTCCACCTGGACCTGGTTCAGGCCCGGGAGTCGGTATTCCACCGGGTCCTCGAGCGTGATGACGTTCTGTCCGACCCGGTCCACCTCCTGCATGGCGGCGTAGAGGGTGCTGCTTTTGCCGCTGCCCGTGGGGCCGGCGGCCAGGAGCACCCCGTGACCCGCGCGGATGAGGGCACGGATCCGGGACAGATCGTCCGGTCCCATGCCCAGGTCGCCCAGGCCGGCGGGGGCGGCCCTGGGGTCCAGCAGGCGCACGACGGCTTTCTCTCCGCCGTTCACGGGAAGGGTGGAGACGCGCAGCGTCAGCTCCCTGCCCCGCCGCGCCAGGGTCAGCCCCCCGTCCTGGGGGCGCCGCTTCACGCTGATGTCCATGCCCGCCATGATCTTGAGGCGGGAGAGGACGGGACTGCGGGCCGCTTCGGGCAACTCCCCCACGCCGCGCAGGACGCCGTCGATGCGGTAGCGGACCTGAAGCTCCTCGCCGTGGCGCTCCAGGTGGATGTCGCTGGCGCCGTCATCCGCGGCCTGGTGCAGGATGTGATCCACCAGGCGGACCACCGGCGCCGCCCGTGCCGCCTCTTCGAGCACGGCCCGGTCGTCGGTGTCCCGGGCGTGTCCCAACGGCAGCTCCTCGACCAGGCGCCCCAACTCCGCGCCGTAGGCCCGGGCCAACCCCCGCTGGACCTCCGAAGGTGGGGCGACCACGGCCTCGACTCGCCTTCCGCACTGGAAGCGCACGTCGTCCAGCGCCGCCACGTCCAGCGGGTCCGCCATCGCCACGCGCAGGATGCGGGCGGACACCGACAGGGGCAGCACCGAGCGGCGCCGGGCGAGGTCGGGGCTCACCAGGTGGGCGGCGGCCTCCTCGGGCGCGAGCGGGCCGGCCTCGAAGGGTAGGCCGAGCTGGTCCGACAGACTCCGCGCCAGCGTCTCCTCGTCGACGTTCCCTCTTTCCACGAGGATCTGACCCAGGCGGCGCGGGGACGCGGCCTGCTCCTGGAGGGCGGCGTCCAACGCCTCCTCGCTCACGGCCCCCCTCTCGACCAGGAGGCGACCCAGGATCTTCGGACTCACGGTGACCACGGAGGAAAGGTCACGCCGTCCCGCGGGCGGCTCCATGCGAGGACGGGACCTTCCTCGCCGACCCACTTCGGCGACGGCTTCATCGTCGGCGTCCTGAGCGACGTGGAGACAGGCGTGGTGCGCGTGGTGCGCTTCAGCCTGGGCGGGCTTTCGCGCCCGTCAGGGGTCAGGTGACCCCAGCCACCCCACCACCGCGCCCGCCACGTCCGTGATCCCATCCAGCCCCCGGCTCCGTTCCACCGCCCCCGGCCCGGCCAGCACACCCAGCACCGGGTTTCGCGTGTGCCCGCCGCTCACGTCCTCCACGTTGCCATGATCGCTGGCCACGAGCAGCGTCGCGTCCGCCGGTAGGGCTTCCAGCACGCCCCGCAGGAACCGGTCCACCCGCTCCAGGGCCTCCACGGCGCCCGGCATGCCTCCCCTGTGTCCGGCGTAGTCGGTGGAGTAGTGGGCGAACACGGTGAGGTCGGCTCCGGCCGCGATCCTGCCCAGATTGCGGCCGGCCTCCTCGGCGGTGACCCGGGGCAGCCCCGCGTGCCCCAGGTGCCGGATCCAGCCGTCGTTGACGATCTCGCTCGCCACGGCCTCCCCCGCCGCGAGATCCTCCTCGTGCCGGGTCAGCACACCCGCGGCCCGGGCCGCGAGGGGCGGAGCAGCCAGGCGGCGCCCGCCGGCGCGTCCCGGCCATCCCCTGGGGTAGGCGTTGGCGAAGACCGGGCGAGCGCCCCGGTCGCGGGCCCGCACCAGGAGGTTCTCCTCCTCCACGAGCGGGCGGAGCTTGACCGGTGTCCAGGGCCCGAAGTGTCCACCGAAGCGTTCGGCGGCGTTGGTACCGGTGAAGAGGGCGGCCTGGCCGGTGCCGCTCTGGGGCGTCCCGTCCATGCCCAGGGTGGCGTCCAGCGGAAACGCGGCCGCCTCTCGGGAGGAGGGCGTCGCTCGGTTGGCGGGTCGGGCTGCGATCCGGGGATTCGAGAGCGTCGGGAGGGAGCCTCCCAGGAGCGTCCGGAGGGTGGGCAGCCGCGCGGCGAGGAAGGGGTTGCGGCGGGCGTCGTCGGGCCCGATGCCCACACCATCCAGGAAGAGGAAGAGTAGCTGCGCCTTTCTCAGGGCTGATACTGGCTCAGGGCTGATACTGGGCTTGTGCTAGTCGACGGGCCTGATGTCCACCGTGACCTGCACCGCCACGTGACCCAGGTCGGCCCGCTCCCGCAGGGCGTCCCGGATCCTGGGCTCCACCTTCTTGTAGGCGAAGAGGACGCCTTCCCGCAGCTTGCCTCGCAGCACCCTTATGGCGTTCACGTCCGGGCGGCTCGTCTTGGTCACCTTCTTGGCTTCGTCCAGCATCTCCGGCCGGATCTCGAAGGGGGCCATGCCGATGTCGTCGAACCGGGTTGCGTCCAGGTACTGGATCGAGATGCTCACGTCGCCGCGGGCGTGATGGGAGTTGATGTCACCGACGGTCTGAAAGCGGGCGGCCAGCGGACCGAGTTCGGAGCTCTGGGCGCACTTCACGTAGGCCCGCTCCACCGTGTTGAAGATCCGCTTCACCCGTTCGGGATTGGTCCGGTCGCCGTCGGGAACATCCGTATCCAACTCCCTGCCGTTGGCCTGCCGGTCCGTGCCCGAGCGGGGCGCGTCGACGTCCCTCTGACGGGCACGGTCGATGTTCTCCAGAATCCGGTCCGGATTCGTCCGTAGGCTCATTGACACGCTCCGTTTCGACGTACCATCCGAGGAGACTGACCAGCCCTTGACCATAACGCCGCCGCCGCCGGACGGCCAAGGGAGTACGTCTCCTCATGGCGTCGGGTTCCGCCGAAGTTTCCCGGGACCCCCTTCGTACGTATCGTACCTGCGGACATGGGGAGGCGCCCCACGCCCGAGATCCCGTCCACGAAGAGAGGAGTCGTGAGTATGCGACGCTTCGCCCCGGCTGTCGGTCTGACCCTTCCTCTGCTG
>DASWKP010000307.1:0-9216 GCA_036396575.1 Longimicrobiales bacterium
ACAGCGTCACCCGGTGCGTGGAGGCGCTGGCGGCGGCCGTCCGGGCCCGGGGCAAGCCCATCACCGCGGCGGTCTTTCCCACGCCGGCCCTGGCCAGGACTCTGGTGCGCCAGGCGTGGGAGGAGTGGCCCGTGGACGCCGTGTTTCCCATGCTCTACCACGGCTTCTACCAGGAGGAGGTGCCATGGATCGGAGCGTGCGTCAGGGAGGCCCGGGCGGCGGGCGCCGGCCTGGGCGCGTTGCCCGCCTCCGACGGCGCCGCCCCACCCGACGCCCTGTTCGCTGGCCTCTACCTCCCCGACCTCGAGCCGGCGGAGCTGGCCCGGGCGGTGGCGGTGGCGCGGGAGGCCGGAGCCGGCGGCGTGTCGGTGTTCGAGATGGGAGGCCTCACCGACGAGCACCTGACGGCGCTGGCGGGGGCCCTGGGCGCCGTCCCGGCGGGTGCCTCCGCCTCCGAGCCGGCCCGGCGATGAAGCACCTGTCCGCCGACCAGATCCTGGAGCTGCGAGGCGAGCTCGAGCACCAGGTCGTCCGCGTGGAGAGGAGCGCGCGCGCCTCCGCGGAGGCGGCGCGCCCGGTGGAGCTGGACCAGTCCGCCGTGGGCCGCCTGTCCCGTATGGACTCCCTCCAGAACCAGAGCCTGTCCGCGAACCTCCGGGACCGGGAGCGCCATCGTCTGGACCTCCTCCGGAAGGCACTGGAGCGTATGGACGATGGGTCCTACGGCCTGTGCGCCGACTGCGGCGCGGGCGTGGAGTTCGGGCGCCTGTTCGTGGTGCCGGAGAGTACCACGTGCGGCAGGTGCGGGATGGGGGCGGGGCGATGAGGCCCGGGGCGGTGAGGCCCGGGGCGGTTGCCCTGGCGTGGGTCGTCGCGGGCGCGGTGGCGTGCGCGGGGCCCGGGGGGGAGGGCGGGGGCGCCGAGGACGCGGGGGCACCGGAGGCCGTGGGCGCGGAAGCCCCCGCCTTCGAGCTCGTGCGGACGCCGGACGGAGCCGTCTTCGGGGTGGAGCCCGGCTACACCAACGCCTGGGCCGACGTGGACGGGGACGGAGACCTGGACCTGTTCGTGGGGCTCGGCCCCGAGCCGAACCGGCTCTACAGAAACGACGGGGGCGTCCTGGTGGACGTGGCCCCGGAGGCGGGCGTGGCGGACCTGGCCCGGACCCGCTCCGCGGCCTTCGGCGACTTCGACGGGGATGGGCGCCCGGACCTCTTCGTGGGCTTCGTGCCCGACTCGGGCCTGGCGTCCGTGACGCGCCTCTACCGGAACGAGGGGAGGGCGTCCGCCGGCGGCGTGACGCGCTTCCGCGACGTGGCCCTGGAGGCGGGCGTGGCTCTGCGCGAGGGCTCGACCCGCCAGGTGAGCTGGATCGACCACGACCTCGACGGGGACCTGGACCTCTTCGTGGCCCTGCGGGACCTCCCCAACCAGATGTTCCGCAATGACGGCGGGCGCTTCGTGGACGTGGCGGAGGCCGTGGGGCTCGCCGACCCCCGGCGCTCCGTGGGGGCGCTGTGGTGGGACTACGACGAGGACGGGGACCCGGACCTTCTGGTGGCCAACATGGACGGGGACGCCAACGGCCTCTTCCGCAACGACGGGGGCACGTTCCGGGACATGGCGGTGGACGCGGGCCTCGACCACGGCGGCCGCGGCCTGGAGGACCCGGCCCACGGCACCGTCCGGCCCTGCGTGGCGGACTTCGACGGCGACGGGCACCTGGATGTCTCCATGGCCAACTACGGGCCGAACGCCCTCTTCCGTAGCCGGGGGGACGGGACCTTCGAGGACGTCTCGGCCGCCAGCGGGCTGGCGGTCGACGGCCGCTACGATGCCTGCGCCTGGGCGGACTTCGACCACGACGGGCGGGCGGACGTGTACGTGAACGGCACCATCACCGGGGGCGTGAGCTACCGGGACTACCTCTTCCGGAACCAGGGGACCGGCGCTTTCGAGGACGTGACCCCCGCGGCCCTCCTGGATGAGGAGGCGGACCACGGCGTGCGGTGGGCGGACTTCGACGGAGACGGCGACCCCGACCTGGCGCTGACCGGGGTGGCGGGGGAGGGCATGCACCACCTGTTCCGCAACCTCCTCCCGGCTGGTGAGGCGCGCCGCTCCCTCCAGGTTCTCGTGGTGGACGCTCCGGGAGGCGGCGCCCTTCCCGGCGCTGAAGTGAGGGTCCGTTCCGGCGCCTCCGGCCGCCTCCTGGGTACGGGCGTCATGGACACCGGGTCGGGCTACAACTCCCAGAGCGCCGCCCCCCTCCACTTCGGGGTGGGCGCCGAGGACCGGGTCGAGATCGAGGTCACCACGCTTTCCGGGGACGGGCGCCGGGTGGATCGACTGCCGGGCGTGTCGGTGGCCGACCACCTGGGACGGTGGCTGGAGGTGAGGGTGGACCGGGAGGGACGGATCGTCCGGGAGGGCTCGTAGCGCCCGTCCCGGTTGCCGGGCCCTGGCGGACCCTGTTGCCGGTCCCGGTTGCCGGTCCCTGGCGGTCCCTGTTGCCGGGCCCGGTTGCCGGTCCCGGTTGCCGGTCTCTGGCGGTCCCTGTTGCCGGGCCCGGTTGCCGGTCCCTGGCGGTGCGCCGAAGTTGCCCCCCCATGACCGATCCCACCCGAGTCGACCCCCGCGCTCCGACCCTCGCCGAGGCGCTGACCCCCCTGGTGGCCATCGCCCTCCTCCTGGGCGTGGGCTACGCGTACATGGGCTGGCGCATCGAGGTGATGCTGCTGGGAGCGGCGGGCGTGGCGGGCCTGGTGGGATGGCGCCTCGGCTACGCGTGGAAGGCCATGGAGAAGGGCATCATCGACGCGCTGTCCACCGCCATGCCCGCGCTCATGATCCTCATCACCGTGGGCGCCCTCATCGCGAGTTGGCTGGCCTCTGGCACGATCCCACTCCTGGTGTACTATGGCCTCGAGCTGATCTCCCCCCGCTTCTTCCTGGTAACGGCGTGCGTCATCTGCTCCCTGGTGTCCCTCTTCACGGGGACGTCGTGGGGCACCGCCGGGACGGTGGGAGTGGCGTTGATGGGCGTGGCCCAGGGGCTGGGCGTGAGCCCGGGCGCCGCCGCCGGGGCCGTGGTGGCGGGCGCCTACTTCGGGGACAAGCTGAGCCCCTTCTCGGACACCACCAACCTGGCGCCCGTGGTGGCCCGCTCGAACCTCTTCGACCACATCCGTTGGCTGCTGTGGACCACCGGGCCCGCGTGGCTGCTGGGTCTGGCGGTCTATCTGGTGGTCGGGTTGGGGTCGGGCGCCGGGGGCGCCGCTTCCGACGTGGAGACGCTCCAGGCCACCCTGCGGGGGGCGTATCGCTTCCACGTCCTGCTCCTGCTCCCTCCCCTGGTGATGCTGGGTTTCGCCGCGCGAAGCGCTCCGATCCTGCCGGGGATGCTGGTGTCCTCCTTCCTGGCGGTGATCCTCGCCGTGTGGCTTCAGGGCGCCGGGTTGGGGACGGCGCTGGACGCGACCATCGTGGGCTACGCCCCCAGCACCGGGGTCGAGACGGTGGACGCGCTTCTGGCCCGGGGAGGCATGCTCTCCATGATGGACCTGACCCTGCTGGTGCTGTGCGCGTTCGGGTTTGCCGGCATCATGCGGAGCTGTGGTCTCCTGGAGCGCATCCTGGTGTCGTTGCTCACCGTGGTGAAGGGCACGCTGGGCCTGGTGGGCGCCACGGTGGGGGCGGGTGTGCTCACCGCCGTGGTCACCGGCTCGTCCTACCTCTCCATCATCGTGCCCGGCGACCTCTTCGCCGACGCCTTCCGGGGCGCCGGCCTCGCCGCCAAGAACCTGTCGCGCACCCTGGAGGATTCGGGCACCGTCGTGGTCCCTCTGGTGCCCTGGAGCGCCGCCGGCGCCTTCATGGCGGCCACCCTGGGCGTCAGCACGGTCTCGTACCTGCCCTGGGCGGTGATGAACTACACGGGCCTCCTGTTCGCCCTGGCGTGGGCCGCCACCGGGATCGGCATCGCCCCCAGAATCCGGGACGACGAGACGCAACCCGGAAGCTGAGCGGATCGTGGCGGGCCCTCGGCCGCGTAGGCGAAGCCGAGGAGGGCGCCTACGACGGCGTGTATCGGGGCAAGCGTCCGGTCTTCCCAGGGTGACCATGACCGGCGCGGCGAGAGGCTGCCCCCTCGGCGGACGGCCATGAGCGCGCCCGATATCGGGCGCTCCGGCAGGGGAGTCCGCTCACACCCGGGAGGGTGGGGCGGCGGCGACACACGCATTGGTCGTTAGGGCGGCCGGCTCCGGGATGCCTTGCGATGGCTGGCTCGGTGATCGGTGCGTTCGGTCTGCCGGCGATGGTCCCAGCCCAGCGGCCAGGCCCACCCCCAATCGACCACTCGACGACGTGCGGAGTCGCCTGTGGACGATTCGGGGCCATGTGGACACCAAAGTGACCACGGAGCGTTGCGGGTATCACCTTCGTGGGCACTTCAGGGCGAATAGGAGCCACAATCGTCCACAGACCCAGCCGAGAAGCTCGTTTTGGACACTTGGGGGCCCTTGGCAGCGGCCGAGCGCCGATCCGCGACGGCCTGGCAGCCTCTGGGCTGCAGCGGGGAGTTTACCCGCAAGATCCTGGCGGGGGCGAGCACCATTTCGACGTACCCGCAAGCTCCTGGCGGCGGCGAGCACCATTTTCGACGTACCCGCGAGCTCCTGGCGGCGCCGGGCACCCCCCGGACCTACGCGCACGCCCCCACCGGCGGGGCCGAGCACCATCCGCGGCGTCAAACCCCTCGGAGCGCGACCCAGGGCGGCCGCGCCCCGGAATCGCCCGGTCAGTTCGCCGCGCGCGGCACCCGCCGCCCGATCAGGGTCAGGGCCCGCAGGACCAGCACGGTGGCGGGCAGGCCGATCCACACGGTGGCTCCCAGGGCCAGGATCACCGCGCCGATCCCGGTGACCCGCACGTCCGTGAACCACAGCTCGGGGCGCTCGGTCACGAAGATGACCGCCAGGGCGACGAAGACCCCCCCGGTGATGAGCGTGCCGACCCGGTACTCGGGCCACCGGGTGTACGCCCGGCGCAGGGCGCCCAGGCCTTCCATTCCGGCCCAGGCGCACATGGCCGCGCCCGCCAGCCAGCCGAGGGCCACGCCCGCCACGCGGAGCGCGCCTGGTGCCGACGACAGCGCCGATATCAGGGTAATCCAGGTGGCCACGACCCACGACGCCATCAGGGCCGGGAGCACCCAGGGCAGCCCGGCGACGAGCGCGGCCACCGTCGTGGCCCGACTCCGGCAGGACTCGCGCCCGACGTACCCGAGGAGAGCCCCATGAACCAGCCCGGCCGCCGCGCCACCGACGAAGAAGATGGCCGTGAGCTGTGGTGCGAAGGTCGCGCTCACCTGCCCCATGAGGAGCAGGAGCGCGACGAAGAAGCCGCCGAAGCCGACGCCGCCCGCCATCGCCCAGGAAAGCTGGACGCGGCTGCAAGGGCAGAAGCCCAGTCGGAGGAGCCGCCGTAGCGGGGGGTCGTCAGGGGGGGAAGAATCGAGGCGCGCCCCGTCGAGCGGAAACCCATCGCGGGAGCTCTCGGGGATCGTGACTTCACCGGCCATGGCACCGCCTCCTGACGTGGCCCGCCGGACTCCACGGAGCCACCCACGGGCTCCGTCGTGGTCTATCTGGAGACGCCCCCGGCGGGGCGATGGAATCGGATTCTGGGGCCGGTGGGCCCGCTGCTCCACGATAGGGCGGGGCCTTCCCTGGTGCCGTAGGGCGCGCGCTGAAGTCCGTGTGGGGAAATTCCCCACGACGCCGGCCCACCCGAACGGGCAGGAAGGGAGTACGACGGGAGGTGGGCCGGCCGGTCGCCGTGCGATCCCGTCAGGGCTCGGACCGCAGCAGCTCCGCCCGCACCTCGAAGGGATCCTCCCCCTCCAGGCCCCGGACGCGCCGGGTCAGCGCCCGGAAGAGCCGCTTCTGGACGCGGTGCGCTGCCACGCATCCGGCGTCGGGCTTGGTGCGCCGCGCCTCGTCCAGCACCACGAAGGGGCCGGCGACCTCGGCCATCGACACGTCCCGGCCGCTCTCACGGAGCCAGACCCACGCGGCGTGGATGGCCGCGCCGAGGGCCGCCCCCTCTCCCAGGACGGGCACGACCTCCACCTCGAAGATGTCGGCGATGGCCCGGCACCACGCCGCCGACACCGACAGGCCCCCCGTCAGGTGGATCACGTCCGGCTCCACCGGGAGGCCTCCGAACCCAGCTTGCAGGTTCAGGACGTGCCCCTCCAGGACGGCCCGGCACAGCACCTCGGGCACGAAGTCGTCCACGCCGAAGCCGAGCTGGATCGGGCTCGCCAGAGGCACGTCGGGGGTGCGCTCGCCCTCGTACCAGGGTACCAGCAGCCGCCCGCCGTTCCCCGGCGGCGACGCCGCCACCAGGTCGTCGAACTCGCGGTGGCCCAGCCCGAACGTCTCCCGCACGGCTTTGTAGCCGTTGGCGAGGTTGGACACGCACAGCAGGGGCAGCCAGTGGCCGGTGCTGTCGCAGTAGCTGGCGATGGCCCCCGTGGGGTCCACGAAGGGCTCGTCCGTGAACGCCGCCGCGGTGCCGCTGGTCCCCAGGCTGACCGTGACCACTCCCGGCGCGTAGTTTCCCGTCCCCAGGGCGCCGTACATGTTGTCACCGCTGCCCGCGTCCACTCGGCACTCCGGCGACAGGCCGAAGCGCGCCACCAGGTCGGCGCCCACCGCGCCGATCGTGGCGGTCGCGGGCCATACCGGGGGCAGCTTGCCCGCGAGGCCCGCGTCCAGGGCGTCGATGACCACCTTCGACCACGCCCCGGTCACCGGGCTCCACAACGCCGTGCCCGAGGCGTCGCCGGGCTCCAGGACCGCCACGCCGCCGTCCTTTCCTCCCGTCAGGTACCAGTTGATGAAGTTGTGCACCACCAGGAAGGTGGCCGTGCGCCGATAGGCCTCCGGTTCGTGGCGGAGCATGTGGAGGATCTTGGGCGCCGTGTAGCCCGCGCGCTGCGTGTTGCCCACCTCGCGGATCATGGCGTCCACCCCCCCCACCCGCTCCGTGAGGAGGCGGCACTCCTCCAGGGTCGAGAAGTCGTTCCAGAGCTTGGCGCGCGGCCGCGCCAGGTCGCCGTCCCCGTCCAGGGCGACCAGGCCGTGCATCTGGCCGGACACGGAAACGCAGCGCAGCGCCGCCGGGTCGACCCCGGCGGAGGCCAACCGCCCCAGCAGGAGGTCCACCGCCTCGATCCACATGCGCGGGTCCGACTCGCGCACGCCCTCCCCGAGCCCTCGCACGGTTCCCTCGGAAGTCTCGTACGCGGGCAGGTCGTCGTCGTAACGGACGGCGTCCAGGTGGACCGTTTCGCCCGCGCCGACGTCGATGACCACCAGCTTGCAGCTCTGGGTGGAGACGTCCAGGCCGGCGTACAGCCCGTCGAGCGGGGCGCGGGAGGTCACCGCGAGGCACCTCCGGCTGGCAGGTGCCCCTTCACCACCTCGGCGAGGTCGTCGAGCATCGCCAGGGGCGAGCGCGGGAGCGCCCCCGGCGCGCTGGAGTTGACCTGAAGGGCCAGCCCGAAGCCGTGCTCCGGAAAGTAGTAGCTCTCCGTGCGGTAGCCGGGCATGAAGCCACTGTGGCCCCACGCGGTTCCCGCGGGCAGCTCCAACATGATGACCCCAAGCCCGTACCGTCCCCGCGGCCCTAGAGGCGCCGGCACTCCGGTGCGCGCCTGCTCCAGAAGGGAGCCATCGAAGGCCCGCCCCTCGTGGATGTCCTTCACCCAGCGCGCCAGATCCTCCGCCGTGGAGGCGAAGCCACCGCCGGCCCACTCGAACTGCGGGTTGAAGGCCAGGCGCCCGTCGACGAGCGTGGCGTCGAAGGCGCCGAACGGGTTGCCGGGCCCGGCGTACCCCTGGGCCAGGCCAGGGATGTCCGGCTGGTCCGAGGGCACCGTGCGCTCGAACCCGAGGGGCTCCAGGATCCGCCGGCGGATCTCGTCGTAGGCGGCCGTGCCGGTGATCCGTTCGACCACCATGGCCAGGAGGATGTAGTTCGTGTCCGAGTAATCCCATCCCTCGCCGGCGGGGAAGGGGGGCTCGCCGTCCAGCAGGTAGGCCAGACGGTCCTCGGGGGTCCAGCTCCGGTATGGATCGTTGGTGAGATCCTCCATGAAGCGCGGGTTCATCTCGTAGCGGACGATGCCGCTCTGGTGGCGCATGAGCTGGCGCAGGGTCGCGTCCGAGGCGTTGGGCACGCGGTGGTACCAGGGGAGGTCCCCGAGGTGGTCGGCCAGGCGACTGTCCAGGTCCAGGCGCCCCTCGTGGACGAGCTGGAGCGCCACGGCGCCGAAGTATGTCTTGCCCACGCTGCCCTGGAGCATGAGGTGGTCGGGGCGCATCGCCTCCGCGGAAGCGGTGTCGGCGAGCCCGGCCGCCAGGCCCAGGGTGGTGCCGTCGGGGAGCGCGACGCCCAGCGTCATCCCCGGGTAGCCCGCCTCGCCCACCAGCGCGTCCAAGGTGCGCTGCAGGTTACCGCGCAGGTTACCGCCCAGGTCACCGCGCAGGTCGCCGCGCAGGTTACCGGCCAGGTCGCCGCGCAGGTCGCCGCCCAGGTCACCGCCGAGCTGGCCGCCCCGGCCATCGGGCCGCGCGCCGGACTGGGCGGTGGCGTCCGTGGCCAGAATCAGGGCGAGCGGCATCGCCAGCGCGACCGCCCACCGGAGGGGTCGCCGCCCCCCGCGGACCGAGGGAAGTGCCTGCCGGGTCGGGGTCGTTCTCACGCAATCGCCTCCTGTGGTTCGAGTTTACGAGAAGATAGTCCTCGGACCGGCACGCCGCGCCCTCTTGACGGAGGGCAGCATGAGTATCAGTGTGGGACAACACTGATACACTCCCACCTGAGGTGACCGATGCGAGCGTCCGTCTGGATGGCAGGGGTTGGGATGGCCGTCGTCGCGTTCGGTGGTGGCCCGGCGACGGCAGAGCGGCTGGCCATCCAGGTTCCGGAGGACTGGTCCCTGTCCGCTGAACCGATCGTTCGGATCGGCGTACTGTCCGGAGACGACGCGTACCAACTTCACGACGTCGAGTCCTCGGCGCTCCTGCCGGACGGCGGCATCGTGGTGCTGAACGGCGGGAGCGGCCAGGTCCGTCTCTTCGACCGGGCCGGCACCTTCCTTCGCCAGTTCGGGGGAAGGGGTGAGGGGCCCGGCGAGTTCCT
>DASWKP010000308.1:0-2318 GCA_036396575.1 Longimicrobiales bacterium
ACGTTTCCGCGGAAACGTCGATGACACACGCCGGCCCCACGAAGCGCCCTGCGGGGATGGTGTCGCAGCGGTTGTCGGGCAGGTCCCTGCCCGTGATCCAGTGGACGGGGGCGTCGAAGTGGGTGCCCGTGTGCTCGCCCAGGTGGAGGGCGTTCCAGTACCAGGCGGGCCCGCCGTCGTCGTAGCGGCTGATCCGTTCGATGGTCAGACCCGGCGAGGGCGCGAACATCTCCGGCAGGCCGATCACCGGCGTGTCGGGCCCCAGGGGCTGGGTCAGGTCCACGACGCGCACGGCGCCGGAAGCGAGGTCGGCGATGAGCTGGGCGAGGGAGGACACGGGCGGTCGTCCTTTGTGGAGGTTTCTACAGGCGTGCGTCGGTCAGGAGGTGGCGGCGGCCTCGCGGGCCAGCTTGCTGTCCCGGATGTGGCGGGCGAAACGGAACGCGTTCTCGGGCAGGTGCAGGTCCATTCCGTAGTGGTCCGGCCCCACCGCCCTGACCCGGGCCACGATCACGCTCAGCGCATCCCGCTCGAAAGCCTCGATGACCGCCTCGCCGAAGGACATGGGGTCGTCGGCGGAGGCCACGTGTTCGATTCCGGCCCCCCGGGCGATGGCGGCCAGGTCGGTGACGCCGCTCGCCGTGTGGGATTCGAAGCCTCCCGTGGACAGGAGGCTGCCGTTGTCGAAGACGATGTGGACCAGGTTCGGGGGACGGTAACGGGCCAGGGTCGTGAAGGTGCCCAGGTTCATGAGCACCGAGCCGTCTCCGTCCAGCACCACCACCTTCTCTTCGGGCCGGTGGAGGGCCAGCCCCAGGCCGATGGACGAGGCGAGCCCCATGGCGTGCTGGAGGTAGAAGAAGTTGTCCTGGTGCCCGAGGTCGTACAGCTCCTGGGCGCACGCCCCCATGATGGTAACGACGAGCTTGTCCGCAAGCTCCGGGTAGATCGTCTCGATGCAGCGCGCGCGCTCCATCAGCGGGTCCCCTCCCTCATGGATACTCCTCCATGAGGTCCCGGGTGAGGAGGAGCGCCACCGGCCACAGCGACGACCGCGAGTACGTGTAGGCTTCCCGGATCTGGCTCGCCACGCGGTCCGGGTCCCGGGCGTGCTCGAAGGGGATGCCCAGGGCCCGAAGCACCTCCTCGGTGACCATCCCGCCTCGCGTATGCCAGGGATACGGCTCCCCCCAATGCCCGCGCAGCGCAATCAGCATGCACAGGGGGATGTGGTAGAGCTGGGCGAGTGAGACGACCCCGTTGATGGCGGCCAGGAACCCGTGGTTCTGCATGAGCAGGAGATGCGGCTCCCCCGCGAAGTGCGCCCCCGCGGCGATTCCGATCGCCTCCTCCTCCTTGGCCACCTGGATCAGCGTCATATCGGGGTCGTCCTCGGCCCGCTGGAGCAGGAGCCCCAGCCAGGTCTCCGGCAGCGCCGAGATACTCCGGATGCCCGCGGCCTTGATGCCCTCGTAGACGGCCTTGGAGTTGTCGTAGGAGACGGTCATGGCGCGAGGATAGGCGGGGAGCGGGGGGGACGCCAGGGTTGGAGCGGCCTCCGTGACGGCAGCGGAGGGGCAGCGCCGTCAGAGCGGTGGCCTCCGGATGACGATGATTCCATAGAATCGTACTGTATGTTATGATTATTCATAATGAAGACCACACTCATCATCCCCGACTACCTCATGCGGGAAATCAAAGAACGGGCGGCCCGCCGCGGCGAAACCCTCTCGGCCGTGGTCGCGGAGACGCTCCGCAAGGGTCTGGAGGCGCCCCATGGAACCGTCTCCCTGGATCCGCTGCCCGTCCATCGCATGGGGCGCCCGAAGGCGGACGTGGCCGACCGGGACGCACTCTACCGGGCGATGGAAGGGCACTGAGCGGTGTTCGTGGTCGACACCAACATCCTGCTCTACGCCGTGAACCCGGATTCACCGGAGCACGAGCGGGCCCTGAGCGCCGTCGAAGGCTGGCGCTCCGGCGGGCGATCGTGGTTCCTGACCTGGGGAATCGTGTACGAGTTTCTGCGGGTGAGTACCCACCGGAGTGTCTTTGCCGAGCCTCTCGATCTCACCACGGCTCGCGCCTGGATCCGGGCGCTCCTCAAAGGACCCGGGTGCGGCATCCTGGTGGAGTCGGATCTTCACGCGGAGGTGTTGGAGGAGGTCGTGCGGCTCCATCCCCGGTTGGCCGGCAACCCTGTCCACGACCTCCATATCGCCGTCCTGATGAAGGAGCACGGGATAGAGGAGATCCGGACCGCCGACTCGGACTTCCACCAATTCGCGTTCCTCAGGGTGGTCGATCCCCTCCGGCCG
>DASWKP010000309.1:0-2995 GCA_036396575.1 Longimicrobiales bacterium
GTTGCCGCGAAGATGGCGCTGAGGCGATCGCGGCCGCCGAAGAGGCGATACTGGGCCGTGGAGATGGGCACGAAGACCTGCTGGTCGGGGCGGATCCAAGCGGCTTCTCCCTTCTCCTTCAAGACCCCGATCACCTCGAAGGGCTGGCCTCTGATCTGGATCGTCTTTCCCACCAGCAAGATGGGAGGGACATCCCCCAGTTCCTCGGGAACGGCGTTGCCCAACACCGCCACCCTCCGCCGACCCTGGACCTCCCCCTGGTCGAAGAAGCGTCCCTCGACCAGGTCGTGGGCGTAGATGTCGAAGTATTCGGGCCACGTCCCCACCACCGTGTTGCTGGAGTTCCAGCGCAGGTAGGAGATCTGCTGTCGGTTGCTCGCCTCCGGGGCGATCCGGAGGAGGCCGTTGGTCTGGTCCCGGAGCGCCTCGGCGTCCTCGATCCGCATCGCGGTCCCGTCGAAGCCCCGGACCCCTCCGAAGGACGACTGGCCTGGACGTACGGTCAGGACCGTGGTCCCCATGTTGTTGATCTGGGCCTGCACCCGTTCCTGGGCGCCCTCTCCCAGCGACACCATGGCGATGACCGCGGCCACGCCAATGATGATCCCCAGCGTCGTCAGGAAGGACCTCAGCGCGTTCGCCCGGATCGCCGCCATGGCCACGAGGATGATCTCGAGGAAGAGCATCCTACCGCCCCCGCCCCATGCCGCCGCCCATGCCGCCGCCGCCGAACGGGCTCGACCCGCCGCGTTCCCGGATCCGGTCCAGGAACTCCTGCTGCCGAGCCATGAGCTGGGCGGCGCCGATGAGCGCGATCTGCTCGCCCTCCTCGACCCCGGACACGATCTGGGTCCGGTCCCAGTCGTTCAGGCCCAGCTCGACCAGCCGGGGCTCCGGCACCCCGGCGCCGTTCATGACGAAGAGCACCGCGCGCGTGGTGCGGCGCTGCGGACCCATCATGCCGGTCGGAGCCGCGGAGGCGTCATCGCCCTGGCCCTGTGTGGCGGCCTGACCCGCCTCGGCTCCACCGGCCTGGCCCGCCTGGCCGGCCCGGCCCGCCCGACCGCCGAAGCCGCCCTCGGGAATCAGAGCGCGCATGGCGGTCCGGAGCGAGTCCTGACTGATCTCCCCCGACTCCACCTGGGCCCGGAGCGCGGCCAGCCGAGCCCGCGCGTCGCCCCCAGCGTTCTCCCCTGGAGCCGCCGCCCCGGCGTTGGTCCCGTTGCCCGGCGGCAGGGTGCCACCGAAGCGGCCCCCGCTCCGAAGCGACGCCAGGTCCATCTCGTCGAGGTCGAGCCCCAGCACCATGGAGGCCGGGCCCACGTCGTCGAGCGCCACGACCGCGTTGTTCGGAACCAGGAGCACGTCGTTCGCCTGGTCGATGAGGATCTCCACTTCGGCGTTCATACCAGGCTTGAGGAGGCCCGAGCTGTTGTCGAGGGAGACGATCACCGGAAACATGGTCACGTTCTGCTGGACCACCGCCTTGGGCTCGATCTTCTGCACCCGTCCGTTGAACACGCGGTCGGGATAGGCCTCCACCACCACCTGCGTGCTCATGCCAGCTCGCAGGGCTCCCATGTCGGTTTCGTCGACCAGGGTCCGCACCTGCATCTCGGAGAGCGTGGCCATGACGAAGAGGGCCGTGCCGCCCGACACGTTCTGAGACGCGGACTGGATTACCGAGCCCTCCTCCACGGGTCGCTCCAGGATCGTCCCCGCCTTGGGGGCCCGGATGACCACGTCCGCAAGCTGAAGCTCAGCCAGGTGCTTGTTGACCTGCGCCTTGATCAGGTTGGCTTCCTGGTTCGCCACTTCCAGCCGGGCGGCCTCCATCTCCTGGTCGGTCATGAACCCCTGGTTGTGGAGCTCGAGAGAGCGCTCGAGCTGGGTCGCGCTGTTGTCCCGGCGAGCCTGGGCCACGGCCAGATCGGCCACGGCCTGGTCGAAACGGTTCTGCACGTCCCGAGGGTCGATTTCGGCCAGAAGCGTGCCCACGGCCACCTCGTCGCCCACCTCGACGTAGAGTCGCAGGATCTCCCCGGAGGCTTTGGACTTGACCTCCAGCTCGATGATGGGCTCCACGTTTCCGGTGGCCTCCGCGGTGATGCGCAGGTCGCCTCGCTCCACGGCGGTCGTCTGGACCGTCGGCGTCATGGCCTCCCCGGTGTCGCAGCCGGCTACTACCAGCGTGAGGGCGACACCCCGCCAGAGCGGCGTCTTCGTCTTCATTGAGATGCTCCCATGGGTTCCTTCCTGAAGTCCGACTCGATGACGCCGTCGCGGAGATGTACCTGCCGCTGGGCGTAGTCGGCTATGTCGTGCTCGTGCGTGACGAGCAGAATGGTCTGACCCTGCACGTTGAGGTCGGCCAGCGTCCGCATGATCTCTCCGCTGGTGACGGAATCCAGGTTTCCCGTGGGCTCGTCCGCGAGGAGCAGCGCGGGCTCGTTGACCAGCGCCCGCGCCACGGCCACCCGCTGGCGCTGGCCACCGGAGAGCTCCGGCGGCTTGTGGTCCATGCGGTCGGCCAGGCCAACCAGGTCCAGGGCCGCCGCCGCCCGCCGCTTCCGCTCCTTCGAGCCCACGCCGGCATAGATCAACGGCAACTCGACGTTGTGGAGAGAGGTGGCACGGGGCAGCAGGTTGAAGGTCTGGAACACGAAGCCGATCTGCTCGTTGCGGACCCGCGCGAGCTCGTCTTCGTTGAGCTCGCTCACCGGGTATCCGTTCAGCCAGTACTTGCCCGCGGTGGGCGTGTCCAGGCAGCCGAGCACGTTCATGAACGTGCTCTTGCCGCTTCCGGACGGGCCCATGACCGCCACGAACTCACCCGGCTCGATGATGAGGTCCACGCCGCGCACCGCGTGTACTGTCTCGGCACCGAGGACATAATCCTTCGTGATCCCCTCGGTCCGGATGATGGCCTCACTCACAGCGTCCTCCCCGTTATGGTGTCGAGTCTCGCTTCCGGCGCCCGGCCTGGCCGGCCCCC
>DASWKP010000310.1:0-8041 GCA_036396575.1 Longimicrobiales bacterium
GGGGCTGTCCGCTACCATGGACAGCCCCGACCAGGGTGCCCGCGGCATCCCGGTGGGGGCGGTCACACTGGTGGGCGACTCTCTCACGATCGAGGTTCCCGTTGCCGCGGGTTCGTACGTGGGGGTGGTGGACGCGGCCGGCCAGGTCATCGATGGCATGTGGCGCCAGGGTGGCGTGGAACTGGCGCTGGTCGTGAAGCGCTCCGAAGCCGAGGAGCCCCCGCAGCGGCCGCAGGAGCCCACCCCGCCCCTGCCGTACGTCGCGGAGGACGTGCGGTACCCCAACGCCGAGGCAGGGATCGAACTGGCGGGCACGCTGACGCTCCCCGAGGGGGAGGGGCCCTTCCCGGCGGTGCTGCTTATCTCCGGGTCCGGACCCCAGGACCGAAACGAGACCGTCTTCGACCACCGTCCGTTCCTGGTGGTCGCCGATCACCTCACGCGGAACGGAATCGCCGTGCTGCGCGTCGACGACCGGGGCGTTGGTGAGTCTACCGGCGTCTTCGGAGTTGCCACCTCGGAGGACTTCACATCCGACGCGCTGGCCGGGGTGGCCTACCTGGCGGACCGGCCGGAGGTGGACGCCGGCGCCATCGGCCTCGTGGGCCACAGCGAAGGCGGGCTCGTGGCGCCCATGGTGGCCAATCGGTCCGGCTCGGTGGCCTTCGTGGTGCTTCTCGCGGGCCCAGGGGTTACGGGGGAGGAGATCCTCTACCTGCAGGGCGAGCGCATCGCCCTGGCCAGCGGCGGCGACCCGGCGACGGCGGCCGCGAACCGAAGGCTCCAGGAGCGCATGTTCGAGGTGGTATTGTCCCAAGAACCCACGGGGGCGGCCTCTCGACTTCGTGAGGTCATGGTCTCGGCGTTGGGGAGCATGATGCCAGAGGAACGCCAGGCGCTGGGGCTGTCCGACGGGAACCTGGAGGCGTTCATCTCCCGGCAGGTGGCGCAGGTCAACTCTCCCTGGTTCCGCTACTTCCTCGTCCACGATCCCGCGCCGGAGCTGCGGGCCCTCCGGGTGCCGATCCTGGCGCTGCTGGGTGAGCTGGATCTTCAAGTGCCCGCCGACCAGAACGCGCCCGCCTTGCGGCAGGCGCTGGCGGAGGGGGGTAACCCTGACGCTACGGTGGAGAGCCTGCCCGGACTGAACCACCTGTTCCAACCGGCCACTACCGGGGCTCCGGGGGAGTACGCCACGATCCCCACCACCTTCGATCCCGGTGCCCTCGACCGCATCACGGCCTGGATCCTCCGTGTGACGGGAGCGAGCTGAGCCGACTCCGGCCGCTCCCCTCAAAGGGGGAGCTGTGCAACTTGCGGTCTGTGCCACGTCATCTCGGGTTGGAATCACAGATCCGGAGGACGTCGAAATGTCGACCGCTCGAAGCCTGGCCAGAGAAGGGGCCCTGGTGGCGTTGGTGTTGGCTCTTCCCGCCGCGGCGGCGGGGCAGGGCTGGATCGAGCCGTGGTCGCCCGACGACCACCCCACGGTCCGCCGCGTCGACACTCGCGTGTCGGTGGAGGTGGTGGGTGGGGTCGCCCGCGTGACGGTCACCGAACGGTTCGAGAACCGCGGAGGCCGGGTCGCCGAGGGCCGATACCTGTACCCACTCCCCGGCGAGGCCGTGTTCGAAGGCTTTTCCCTTTTTCAGGGTGATCACGAGCTGAGGGGCGAGCTCATGGACGCCGAGCGGGCGCGGGCCACCTACGAGGACATCGTGCGCCGCCGGATGGACCCGGCCCTGGTGGAGTGGCTGGGCTCCGGGCTCCTGAGCGCTCGCATCTTCCCGGTTGAGCCCGGGGAGACGCGCACGGTGACCCTCCGCTACACCCAGGTTCTGGAGCGCGCCGGAAACGCCCTCCATTTCCGGTATGCCGGGAGCACCCCCCGGGCCGGGGCGATGAAGCTCGGCCGGGCGCGCGGCGGATTCGCGGACGGTTCGCCCGGGTTGCCGGACGGACGCTCCGACGCGGAAGCCTCTCCGGACGATGAGGAAGCGGACGCGCCGCCCGAAACCCGCCTGGACCTTGTGATTCCCGAGGGCGCACGCTTCGGCGCGCCCTTCTCCCCAACCCACGAGCTGGAGCTGGGCTGGGACGGGGAGCGCCGCACGGTCGGCTTGACCGGGGCCCTGGAGGGACGCCTCTCGGTCCTGCTGCCCCTCGCCGGAGACGAGGTGGGGATCGGCGCTCTGACGCACCGGCCCGCCGGTGAGGACGGCTACTTCATGCTGACACTCACCCCTCCGGACGCTACCGCGCGCGTGGAGCCCCGTGACCTGTCGGTGGTCCTGGACGTCTCCGGTTCCATGTCGGGTGAGAAGATGGACCAGGCCCGGGAGGCCGTCCTCCGTCTCCTGGAGAGCCTCGACTCGCGGGACCGCTTCCGCCTGGCGGCCTTCAGCAACTCCGTGCGCGTCTACCGAGAGGACTGGACGCCAGCGCGGGGCGACGGTCTGCGGGAGGCCGCGGCGTGGGTGCAGAGGCTCCAGGCCGACGGCGGCACGAACCTGGGGGAGGCTCTGGCCGAGGCGTTCGGCGTGGACAGCCCGCCGGAGCGGTTGCCCATCGTCGTCTTCCTCACGGACGGTCTTCCCACTGTGGGGGAGCAGGAGCCCCGGCGTCTGGCCGAGTGGGCCGAGACCCGCGCGGGACGCCGCCGCGTCTTCGCCTTCGGCGTAGGGCACGACGTGGACACGCACCTGCTGGACCGGATGAGCCTGTCGGGCCGGGGCGCCACGAGCTACGTGGAGCCGGGCGAAAGCGTGGAGCGGGTGCTGGGGCTGCTGGCGGCGAAGATCCGCTACCCGGTGCTGTCCGACCTGGAGATCGTCGGGTCGCCGGTGGCCCTGGACCAGGTCTATCCCGTGCGGATCCCGGACCTGTTCGCCGGGGAGACCCTGGTCCTGATGGGCCGCTACGCGGGGGAAGGGGGAGAGGGCGGTGTGATCGTGCGGGGCAGCCGTGGGGGCGTCGCCGAGGAATTCTCCGCCAGGGTGGACTTTCCCGCGCGCACGGAGGCCAACGCGCACCTGGCCCGTCTGTGGGCGTCCCGCAAACTGGGCCACCTGAACCGCCAGGTGTGGTTGGAGGGGACCTCCCCCGCGCTGGTGGAGGAGATCCGGCGAACCGCGCTCCGTTACGGCCTGCCGAGCGAGTATACGTCCTATCTGGTGCGCGAGCCCGATGTCGTGGCCGATGGGCGGGGCCTCGACGGCACGGCGCCGTCCGCCAACCAGGCGTCCGGAGCCCGCGCCGTCCGTGCCGCGACGGAGGCCGGGCTGTTCCGCGGGGTCCGGAGCGCCAGCGACCTGGCGGCGGCCACTCGCTCGATGGTGGCGGCGCGTTCCACCGGGCAGGCCGCCGACGGCGCTCCCCGCCGGTGGGTGCAGGGGAGGCTCTTCGCCCTGCGGGATGGTGTATGGACGCAGGAGGGCCAAGGGCCGGAAGGCCGGCGTGGCCGGCTGGTCGTCCAGGTGGAGCCTTTCAGCTCGGCGTACTTCGCGGTCCTGAAGGCGCTGCCCGAGGTGGCCCAGGCGACGGCCGCCCTCGGGAACGTGGAGCTGGAGGGGGCGTCTCTGTCCATCCGCGTCGCTCCCGGTGGGCGCACGGAACTCTCGCCCTCGGATCTGATCGACGTGGTGCAACAATTCCGGCAGGAGGCGACACCGTCGTGAGCGCGGACTGGAACCGCCTGTACCGATCCATCTTTCCGGACCTGGTGCGCTTTCTGCACCGTAAGGTCTGGGACCGGGAGCGCGCCCAGGACCTGGCCCAGGAGGCGTTCGTCCGGGCGCTCCGGGTGGAGCCGGATCAGCCCAGGGCGTTCCTGTTCGCGGTGGCGGCCAACCTGGCCCGGGATGAGGCGAGGACGGTGCTGCGCCGCAAGCGCCACCTGACCTTGCTGAAGAGTGAGGTCGACGGGCGCGCCTTCCGGTTGGATCCCGCCCGGGAGCTCGACGAGCGTGAGCGGTGGGAGCGGGTACGGGAGGCTCTCGAAGCCCTCACGGAGCGGGACCGGGACGTGCTGTTGCTCTGGGACTCGGGGCTGGACTACGAAGAGATCGCGCACGAGGCGGGGCTGGCGGTCGGGGCGGTTGGAACCACCCTGGCTCGGGCACGAAAGCGTCTGGTGGCGGCGTTCGAGGCCGTGGAGGCGGGACATGAAGCACATAGCTGACGGAGATCTGCACGCTTACCTGGATGGAGCCCTGGAGCTCTATCCGCCGGACGACGCGGAGCGCATCCGCGCGCATCTGGAGGTCTGCGAGCCCTGTCGGGAGCGCCTGCGCGAGGAGGAGGGTCTCCACAACGCGGCCAAGGCCGTGCTGGACGCCGGCGCTCCGGGCTCCGTGGTCCCACTCCCCTTCGAAGAGCTGAGGCGACGGGCGGAAGCCTCGCGGCCGGAGGGCTCGGACGGGTCAGGGGCTCCGTCCCGCCTGAGGAAGCTGGCCTGGGCCGCGTCGGTTGCTGTCGCGCTGGGGATGGGCTGGATGGCGGGGCGGACGCCTTTCGCGAGCCCATCCGCTCCCGGCCTGGCCTTCCGGATGGAGGGCGAAGCGACAGCGACAACCAGCGGGTCCACCCGGGCGCCAGAAGAGACCGGGGCGATCGAGTCGCGCCTCGCCACGGCCCGTGACGACGATGCCGGTGGACGCGCCGTTGAGGCAGACGTTGAGGCAACGAGGGAGGCAGCCGCGCTCGCCCGGGTCGCGGCCGCGCCTTCGCCCGCCCCGATGCCGGAGGCTGTCGAGGCCGCTCCCATGGCGATGGAGTCCCCGCGTCGGGTGCGTGAAGCGCTCGGCGACCGGAGCACGGCCGACCAGGCCGGCGCCCCGCCGGCCGCCGTGCTCGCGGAGCCCGTGCCCCCGGCGGTCCTGCGCGACAGGGCCGCGGCTTCCTGGATCCTCCGCGCGTCCGCGGAGGAGGTCACGGCTCCGGTGATTTCCGGCTCGCGGGTGGTCGAGTCGTCCGACTCGATCCGCCAGGTGCGGGGGCGCCCGGTGACCGCGCTTATGCAGCGCGCGCCCGCGGGCGCGCTCGTGATCCCGGATCTGAGTGCGCGGAGCGAGGCGGATCGACTCGACGCCCGGCCCATGGACGTACAGCCGTCGCCGGCCGTGGCCGCCTCAACCGGTGACGGCGCCGCCCGGGCGGCTCCCGAAGCGCCGCTCCAGATCCCGGGGCTCGCGGTAGTCGGCATGGACTTCGCCGACGTGGCGCCCGGGGTCGGCGCCGTTCGCGTGGTCCAGATGATTCCGGGAGACACCGTCCACGTGGAGGTCTTCTTCGGGGGCCTGGGGACGACCCGGGACGGGGCGTCGGGGGAGGTGCCCGAGCGTATCCTGCGGAGCGAGCTGCCCGAGGGAGTCCACCAGGTGGCCAAGGCCCTGGAGAGCGGCTGGGTGGTGGTGCGGGGCCGCATCCCCGAGGCAGGACTGCGGAGCCTTCTGCGGCTTCTGCGCTGACCGCGCCGGGCACCCGTGAGCGCGCCGACGCGCGCCGCTGAGGCACCGCCGCGGTGCGTATTCGGTCGCGGATGGTCGCGCTACCCTCCGGCCTCCGTTTTCCCTATCGTGAGCCGGTCCCGCCTCGGTTGGGGGCGGGCCGACCTCGGAGAATCCGGAGGACGTCATGGCGCAGCACCTTTCGCGACGGGCGCGGAGCACGTTCCTGGCGGCCAGCGCGTTGACCCTGGCGGCGCCGGCGCCCGGCGCACCACAGACCGGCACCTTCGACATCTCGGCGCTCCGCACGCGGGCCGAGGCGTCGGACTTCATGGAGACGAGCAGCTACGCCGATGTCGTGGCCTTCGTTCGGGCCCTCGACCGTGCCAGCGACCGGGTCCACCTGACGACCATGGGCTACACGTCCGAGGGGCGGCCCATCCCCATGCTGGTCGTCGGGGACCTGCCCGACGCCTCCGCCGAGGCGGTCCGGGCGAGCGGCAAGCTGCGGGTCTACATCCAGGGCAACATCCATGCGGGGGAAGTGCCGGGTAAGGAGGCCCTCCAGATGTTCGTGCGGGGCATCCTCTCTGGTGAGTACCCCGACTGGTCGGATGAGGTGGTGCTCCTGATCGTGCCCATCTACAACGCCGACGGCAACGAGCGCATGGCCCTGGACAACCGGCCACGTCAGCACGGCCCCATCGGCGGCATGGGTCAGCGGCCCAACGCGCAGGGGCTGGACCTGAACCGGGACCACATGAAGCTGGATTCCCCGGAGGCTCGCTCGTTGGTCCGCATGATGAGCGAGTACGATCCCCACCTGTCAGTGGACCTCCACACCACGAACGGCACACGCCACGCGTACCACGTGACCTACGCGCCGCCTCTCCACCCGGGCACGCCCGAGGGCATCACGGGGCTTCTGCGTGGGCGCATGCTCCCGGCACTCACTGAGACGATCAGGGCAAAGCGCGGGATCGACTTCTATTACTACGGCAACTCAGGCGGCTTCGGCCGTGGTGGGGCCGGCGCCGTGCCCGAGTGGCGGACTTTCGACCACCGGCCTCGCTTCAACAACAACTACGCGGGACTCCGGAACCGCCTGGCCATCCTGAGCGAGGCCTACGCATACCTCACCTTCGAGGACCGGGTCCTGTCCACGCTCTGGTTCGTGGAGGAGATCGTGGCCTACTCGCACGACCACGCGGCCGAGCTCGCCCGGGTCGTGGAGGCCGCCGACGCCCCCGTAGTCGGGCACACGCTGCCCACCCGGGCCACCATGGCCCGCTCGGATGACATGGTCACCATCCTCATGGGGGAGGTGGACGAGGAGCGCCACCCCTTCACCGGGGCCGTCATCCTGCGGCGCAGGGACGTGCGGAGGCCCGTGCGGATGTGGGAGTACGGCACCTTCGAGGCCACGGACAGCGAGGTGGTGCCCGCCCGCTACCTGATCCCCCCGGAGCTGGACGACATCGCGGAGCGGCTGCGGGCCCACGGCGTGGCCATGACGGCCCTGGCCAGTGCCACTTCCATGGACGTCGAGGAGTTCGCGCTGGACTCGGTCACGACGGCGCCCCGGGAATTCCAGGGACACGCGGAGCAGACGCTGTACGGGAGATGGAGAGCCACGAGCCGGGAGGTTCCGGAGGGCACCCTGGTGGTGGAAGCGTCCCAGCCCCTCGGCCGGCTCGTCTTCTACCTCCTGGAGCCCCGCTCCGACGACGGCTTCGCCGACTGGGGGCTCCTGGCCCGTGCCCTGGAAGGGTCCGGCACCTATCCCATCCTCCGGGTCCCACCGGGATGACGTGGGTGGGGAGCGGTCGGGTGTGACGGAGGGGTCTCCGGACACTCCGCCGGCCCCGCGCACGCGGAGGCGTTGGACGAACGTGTGGCTCCTGCCCATCATCGCCTACGGCGTCTGGATGCTGCTCCTCTTCCTGGGGCAGCGCCGGCTCCTGTTTCCCGGGCAGAGCTTCCCGGTGCCCGCCCTGGCGGAGGATTCCACGCGGGAGGTCTGGACCCTGGCGACGTCGGTGGGCGGCGTCGAGGCGTGGTTCTATGCCCCATCCGATTCCAGCACCGGACAGCCCGGACCCGCGGTTATCTTCGCCCATGGCAACGGCGAGCTCATCGACGACTGGGGCAGGGCGCTATCGGCTCTGGCCGCCCGGCGCGTGGCCGTCCTCCTCGTGGAGTATCCCGGCTACGGCCGCTCACCGGGCGCGCCCTCTCAGCGGACCATCGCGGAGACGATGAGCGTGGCCTGGGACCGCCTGGCGGCCCAGCCCGAGGTCGACTCCACGCGCATCGTGGCCCTGGGACGGAGCGTGGGGGGCGGAGCAGCGGCCGCACTGGCCCGGGAGCGACCGCTGGCTGCCCTGATCCTCCAGTCCACGTTCACCAGCGTCCGGTCCTTCGCTGGCCGCTATCTGGCTCCGCGCTTCCTGATCCGGGACCCCTTCGACAACCTGGCGGTGCTGCGGAGCTACGACGGCCCCGTCCTCGTGATCCATGGCCGGCGGGACGAGATCATCCCCTTCCGGCATGGCGAGACCCTGGCCGGCGCGGCGCGTGACGCGACGCTCGTC
>DASWKP010000311.1:0-5525 GCA_036396575.1 Longimicrobiales bacterium
GGCCGAGGGAGGTCCATCCGCGAAGATCGGCGCCCTGGCTAGGTGCGCTTCTCTCGGATGCGGGCCGCCTTGCCACGGAGGCCACGCAGGTAGTAGAGCTTGGCCCGCCGCACGCGGCCGCGCCGAACGACCTCCACGCCCTTCACGGTGGGGGCGTGGTCGGGAAAAACGCGCTCCACTCCGATGCCGCTGGAGATCTTCCGGACGGTGAACGTGGCGCCGGTCCCGCCTCCGCGGCGGCCGATGCACACGCCCTCGAACGCCTGGATGCGCTCCTTGTCACCCTCGACGACGCGGTACAACACCCGGACGGTGTCCCCAGGCGTGAAGTCCGGGAGATCGTCCCGGAGCTGCTCCGCCTCGATTTCTCGCAGCAGGTCACCCATGTCTTCCTCCGAGGGTCCGGTCTATCTCAGATGCAATACAGACGTGTAAAATAGCCCCGGGCGCCGGGATCGTGAAGGGGTCTCAGACCTCCTCCGCCTCCCCGTCCAGCAGGTCCGGCCTGCGGTCCCGGGTGAGGCGCCGGGCCTGTTCACCCCGCCACGCCTCGATCTTCGCGTGGTCCCCGCTCCGGAGCACTTCGGGCACCTCGTGGCCCCTGTACTCCGGGGGGCGGGTCCACGATGGCGGGCTCAGCCGCCCCTCGTCGTAGAAGGAATCGGAGGCCGCCGAGTCGTGGTCACCCATGGCGCCGGGCAGGAGCCGAACCACCGCGTCGGTCACCGCCAGTGCGGCGACCTCCCCGCCGGACAGGACGTAGTCCCCGAGGGACACCTCCTCGGTGGCCAGGTGGTCCGCGACGCGCTGGTCCACGTCCTTGTAGTGGCCACACAGAAGGGTGAGGTCCGGGGCCACGGCGTAGCGCACGGCGTGGGCATGCGTGAACGGCTCGCCCCGAGCGGACAGCAGGACCACGGGCCCCCGAGCCTCCAGCTCGTCCATCGCCTCGAAGAAGGGCTCTGGCTTCATGACCATGCCGGCGCCGCCACCGTAGGGGACGTCGTCCACCGTGCGGTGGCGGTCGTGCGTGAAGTCGCGCAGGTCCACGACGCGGTACCGCACCAGCCCCGCCTCCGCTGCCCGCCCCGGAATGCTCGTGCGCAGGGGCTCCTCGAAGAAGCGAGGGAAGATCGTGACGATGTTGATCCTCACGACTGGGCCTCCAGAAGCCCGTCCGGGGGGTCGATCACCAGGAGCTTGGCCTGGGCGTCCAGGGAGACGACCACCCCCTCGAGCAGGGGGATCAGGACCGACCCGCCGGGCCCGGACACTTCCAGGAGGTCCGCCGGACGCAGCTCGTAGACCTCCACCACCGTGCCCACGTCCAGACCTTCCACGGTCTCCACACGGGTGCCGAGAAGGTCGTGGTAGAAGACCTCGCCCTCGTCCAGCTCCTTCAGCTCGCCCAGGGGCCGAACCAGGTAGGCCCCCCGGATGCGGTCCGCCCCCTCACGGTCGTGGACGCCCGCGAAGCCCACCAGGAAGCCACGCCGGAATGGGCGTACCGACGCGATCTCCAGGGGAGGAAGGTCGGGGTCGGGATCGCAGGCGCCTTCCCCGGCCATGCGAAGGACCACCCCGGGCACGAAGGTGTGCTCGGGGTGGTCCGTGAGCGGCCACACGAAGACTTCGCCCCGAGTGCCGTGAGCCTTGTTGATGTGCCCCACCACCAGGTGCGAGGGGTCGGCGGTGGACATGCTGGGCGGCTCGGCACCGGAGAGGGGGTCTACCCCTCCTTGGTCTCGTCCTCTTCGGCGTCGGCGTCGGGCGCCGCCGCTTCGGGCTCCGCCTCGGCTTCCGCTTCCGCCACGGGCTCGTCCTCCACCGCGGGCTCGGCTTCAGGCTCGGGCTCGGCTTCGGCTTCAGGCTCGGGCTCGGCTTCGGCTTCGGCTTCAGGCTCGGGCTCGGCTTCGGCCTCGGGCTCGGGCTCCGGCTCGGCCTCGGCTTCAGGCTCGGCCTCGGGCTCGGCTTCAGGCTCGGCCTCGGGCTCGGCTTCGGCCTCCGGCTCGGCTTCGGCCGCGGCCTCGGCCTCCGGCTCCGGCTCTGCCTCCTTCTCGGCTTCCGCGGCCTTCTCGGCGGCGGCGGCCTCAGCCTTCTTCTCGGTGGCGCGGCGGGCGGCGAGCTCCTCGGCACGCTTCTTCTTGCGCGCCTCCGCCTCCACCTCGCCCAGGGCGACGGAGGAGTCGCCTCCCTTGCGGGCCTTGTTGATGAGATTCCTCACCGTCCCGCTGGGCTCGGCGCCCTTGGACAGCCACTGGTCCACGCGCTCGAGATCGAGCACGAGGCGGGCGGGATGCGACAGGGGCTTGTAGTAGCCCAGCGAGTCGACGATCCGCCCGTCCCTTGGGGACTGGCTGTCGGCCACCACGATGCGGTAGTGCGGCTGCTTCTTCCTGCCCATCCTGCGGAGTCGAATTCTTACGGCCATGTCTCGTGAGGTTGTGCCGCTGTGCGGCTGGGTTCAGAAGGGGAGCATGCCTCCCGGCATCATCCCTTTCATCTGCTTCATGAGCTTCTGCATCTCTCCGAACTGCTTGAGCAGCCGGTTCACTTCCGACACCGGGCGCCCGCTGCCCCGCGCGATGCGGGCCCGCCGGCTACCGTCGATCACCTTCGGGTTCTTCCTCTCGCCCGGCGTCATCGAGAGGATGATGGCCTCCACGTGCCTCATCCTTTTCGGGTCCATCTGCGCCGCCGGGATGCTCAGCTTCGCGGCCCCCGGGATCAGCTTCAGGAGCTGCTCCAGAGGTCCCATCCGCTGCACCTGGCGCATGGCGGTGAGGAAGTCCTCCAGGGTGAATCTCCCCTGCCCCAGGACCTTCTCCTGGAGGCGCGTCTGCTCCTCCACGTCCATCGCTCGCTCGGCCCGTTCCACCAGCCCGACCACGTCACCCATCTGGAGGATCCTTCCCGCCAGTCGCTCCGGATCCGCCGTATCGAGGTCGTCCAGGCCCTCCCCGGTACCCACGAACTTGATGGGCTTGCCCGTGACGCCCCGGATGGACAGCGCCGCTCCGCCCCGGGCGTCGCCGTCCAGCTTACTCAGGACCACGCCCGTGAGGTCCAGAGCCTCGTCGAAGCCCTGCGCGATCTTCACCGCCTCCTGGCCCGTCATGGCGTCGGCCACCAGGAGGATCTCGCTCGGCTGGAGCTCCTCCTTGATCCGTCCCAACTCCGCCATGAGGGGCTCGTCGATCTGGAGCCGCCCCGCGGTGTCCACCACCAGGACCGCCCGCCCCATGCCGCGGGCCGCCATGAGCGCTGCCCGGGCCGTGGCCACCGGGTCACCGCCGAACTCCCCGGCGTGCACGGGCACGTCGATGTCTCCCGCCAGCGTGACGAGCTGCTCGACCGCGGCGGGGCGCTGGAGGTCGCAGGCCGCCAGCATGGGACTCCGGCCCTCGCGGCTCCAGCGCTTCGCCAGCTTGGCCGCCGTGGTCGTCTTTCCCGACCCCTGCAGCCCCACCAACATGACCACCGTGGGCGGCGAGGACGTCCACGCCAGCGTCGGCCGCTCCTCGCCAAGCAGCCTGGCCAGCTCGTCGTGGACGATCTTGACGATCTGCTGGCCCGGGGACACCGCCCGGACCACGTCCTCGCCCAGGGCGCGCTCCTGAACGCGCTCCAGGAAGTCCCGGGTCACCGCGTAGTTCACGTCGGCTTCCAGGAGGACGCGCCGGACCTCCCTGAGGCCGTCCCGGATCATGGGCTCCGTAAGGACACCCCGCTGCCGGAACTTCCCGAGGACGCGGTCCAGCTTCTGGCTCAGCTCGTCGAACATGCCCGTCCGGGGCTCGGATCCAACCGGTTGTCGATGAAAGGGACGGCGCCGCGCGGCCCAGCGGCCAACCCGGTGCCACGCCTGTCAGCGCCGCGCCCTCCGGACGCCGATAGGGCCCACGTCGGGAAGAGGCAGAGCTTGGTAAGATAGGCAAGGCGGGGATTCGCCTCAATCCACGCGGATGATCTGGCTCCGGCGGGTCCCCACCGAAATCCAGCGAATGGGCGCGCCCGTGAGCTCCTCCAGGCGGTCCAGGTAGGCCCTGGCGTTTCCGGGCAGGTCGGCGAGCCGCCGGGCGCCCGAGGTGTCCGACTCCCACCCAGGCAGCGTCTCCAGCCGGGGCTTCACGTTCGCGAGGGACCAGGTGTCCGCGGGGAACTCCCCGCCCCCGCCGTCCTCCTCGGTTTGGTACTCCACTCCGATGGAGATCTCCGGAAGGGTGTCCAGGACGTCCAGCTTGGTGATGGCCAGCTCAGTGAGGCCGTTGACCCGGGCAGCGTAGCGTGCCAGCACCGCGTCGAACCACCCGCACCGCCGGGGCCTCCCGGTCGTGGCCCCGAACTCGGAGCCCAGCTCGCGCACGTGGGCGTCCATGTCCTCTTCGAACGCGGTGGGGAGGGGTCCTTCACCCACCCGCGTCGTGTACGCCTTGACCACGCCCACGACGGCGCCGATGGCCGTGGGGCCGATGCCGACGCCGGTGGCCGCCCCACCCGCCGTGGTGTTGGACGACGTCACGAACGGGTAGGTGCCGTGGTCCAGGTCCAGAGCCGTGCCCTGGGCGCCCTCCAACAGGACGCTCCGACCATCGGCCAGCGCCTGGAGGATCTCGATGCCCGTGTCCGTGGCCATGCCCCGCAGGCGCTCGCCCAGGGCCAGCGTCCGCTCCACGGCCTCGGTCAGGTCCTCGTCGGGCTCCTCCCTGAGCTCGGCCAGGAGCTGCCGGGCCCGCTGGAGCCCCGCGTCCACCCGCTCCCGGAGGCGAGCCTCGTTGGCCAGATCGGCAAGCCTGACCCCTCGGCGTCCGGTCTTGTCCTCGTAGGCGGGGCCGATGCCCCGGCCCGTCGTGCCGAGCTGCGTGGCACCGGCGCGCTCCCGGGCGCGGTCCAGGACCCGGTGATAGGGCATGAGCAGATGGGTCCGCTGGCTGACGCCGACCCGACCATCGAGGCCCACACCCCGGGCCTCCAGCGCATCGTACTCCTCGAAGAACTGGAGCGCGTCCAGAACGAGGCCATTGCCCAGAAGGCAGCGCTTCCCGGGATGGAGGACCCCCGAGGGGATCTGATGGAGGACGAACTCCTCGTCGCCGACGTGGACCGTGTGGCCCGCGTTGGCACCCCCCTGGTAACGGGCGACGACATGGGCGTCCTCGGACAGGACGTCGACGATCTTTCCCTTGCCCTCGTCGCCCCACTGGCAACCGACGACGACGGTGCAGCCTGCGCGCTCGGACATGATGGTCCGCACTCTCCGTGTGGCTCGGTGGCGCCGGCGGCGGAGCGATGGCGCCGCGCCCCGGCGAAAGTCGGGCTCGGGGGAGCGAACGGCACCCGGACAAGAAGAGAGGCCTCCCGCGGGGGGAAGGCCTCTGGGCGCTGCGTCCTTTGTTGGAAGGTAGGGAGCCGGAAGAGGGGTGTCAATTCGGCGGCTGGGTGGGCGGCTGGCTGGGCGGCTGGCGAGGCCGGGCTCTCCTCCAGAGGCCGGCTCGCCTGCGACGGTGGCTTTGCGTTCGGGGCGA
>DASWKP010000312.1:0-9434 GCA_036396575.1 Longimicrobiales bacterium
TGGGCGAGCACCTCCTGACCGAGGGTCTGTGAAGGCATGGCCGAGCCTCGGTACACCCCTGGCGACATCGGTCCCACCGAGGACGGCGCACGGCTGCGCATCCACTGGCGGGATGGCCACGTCTCGGAGTACGAGCCCCGCTCCCTCCGCCTGCTGTGCCCGTGTGCCGGGTGTGTGGAGGAGATGACGGGGAGGCCGATCCTGGTCCCAGAGATGGTGCCGGAGGAGGTCCATCCCCTGGCCGTCAACTACGTGGGGCGCTATGCGCTCCAGTTCGTCTGGAGCGATGGCCACCAGACGGGCATCTACACGTTCGAGTACCTGCGCAATCTGGATCGGGGAGAAGTATGAGCGCGTCGAGACGGGCAGTGCTGGCGCTGGCCAGCGGATTACTACTGTGGGGGTGCGACGCCGCGTCCGGGCCCGGTGACGTCGTCCTGTCCGATCCCGGCCGGGCTGTCGCCGACGCCCGGCGCATGATCGTCGAGGCCCGGGCGGACTCCACGCGGCACCGGGGGTGGATCGAACCCGCTGCGCTGCCTCTAAGCCTGAGGATCCCACGCCTTGACTTTGCCATGGTCCACGCGGACCACGTGGATCTGGTCCTGGCCCGGAACCCCGACTGGACCGTGGGAGCCAGAATCTGGAGTCTCGACGCCCGGCGGGAGCATGCCGACGCACCCACCGCCTACCCGGACGTCTACTTCTTCGACTTCACCAACGACGCCCCCGAGTCGCCGGCCAACATCCATTGAATCCGTTTGACGATGGAGGAGTAACGATTCAGTAACCGGCCTCCCGAGGGGTCGACTGCGCGGGTACCTTCGTCGTCGATCAGTGACGTGTCCGTTACGCCTACCTGTTTTTCGTGACACGATCTCCCAACATGCTGACGACCGAGGCCGCATGAAGAGAGCGCTCACCCTCCTGGCGCTGCTGGTCTGGGCGCACCCCGTCGAGGCGCAGCTTTCCGAACGGATCGACATCGAAGGCCTGCTCTACGTCACCTACCTGAACGGTGAGGTGGGAGGCGAGGAGCGGAACGCCTTCAGCATCGACCGGGCCTACGTTACCACCCGGGTGCGGGTGCTCCCGAAGCTTCAGGGCCGGGTGACCATCGACACCCGCCAGGACCTGGAGGGGGACGGGCTGGGTGACATGGAAGTGCGCCTCAAGTACGCCTATGCCAAGTACACGTTCGGCGACGCCGGTCCGGTCCGGGGATTCGCCGTCGAGGGCGGCATCGTCCACATGGTGTGGCTCGACTTCGAAGAGCACATGGACCTCTACCGGATGCGTGACCCCATGTTCATGGAGCGCTCCGGCCTGTTCAACTCCGCCGATATCGGCATCACGTTCTCGGGCGCCCTGGGCGAGAGCCTGGGCGAGGAGTACCGCGACCGGGTCAGCTCGTCCTACGCCGCTCGCCACGGGAGCTTCGCCGTCGGCGTGTACAACGGCGGAGGATACCACGCCGTCGAGCGGAACCAGGACAAGGTGGTCCAGGGCCGCCTCACGCTCCGGCCTCTGCCCGAACGGCTTCCGGGCCTCCAGGTTTCCGGTCTGGCCATCCTCGGGAAGGGCAACGCCGATGGAGAGGCAGGTGAGTTGCCGGACTGGCGAACGTACAACCTCTTCGCGTCCTATCAGCATGCCCGAGGCGCTGTCACGGCCCAGTACGCCTGGGGCGAAGGGAACCAGAGGGGCGACTGGACCGAGCCCGCCGATGCCACGGATGCCACCGGCTTCTCAGGCCTCTCGCTCTTCGGCGAGGCCAGACTCGCCGGCGGGTGGCGCGCCATCGGCGGGTTCGACCGGTTCGAGCGCACGCCGGGAGCCAGCGACCGAGCTTTCGACCGCCTCCACGCCGGCATCGGTTACGACCTCGGGAGTCAGAACATCCTCATCCTGGACTGGGATCGGAGGGAGTGGGACGACGCGGCTCTGGACACCGACACCCGGGTGCGCGTGGTCATGCAGTTGAAGTTCTAGCGGATGATCGGGGCGGCCGGATTCGAACCGGCGACCTCCTGCTCCCAAAGCAGGCGCGCTACCGGGCTGCGCCACGCCCCGTCTGGTCAGGTTGCTCGCCTGAAGGGTAGTGTGCCGGTGGGGTTGTCGGTAGCCCGGGATCGATCCACCACCAACCCCGGTTGTAGGGCCGCTTTCGTCGTGCCGCTGATCGGGGTGGCCGGATGTGGACTCGCCGAAGGCGAGGACAGGCGGGCGCCGTCAAGGCGCCCGACCTCGCTGGGGTACCCGCGCCGGGCTCGCGCACGCTAACTTGGATCAGGCCCTCCCGGCCGGATCGGCCAGCGCGCGCTTCAGTCATCCCGACACCGGACGGAGGGGTCGTCATGTGGTCCACGCATCGCTCACCGTTCGCGGCAGACGGACCGCCGGGCCTACCCGATACCCACCCGGCCAGTCCCGGCCTCATGGGGTGCGGCGAGGAAGCCCTCACGCTGTGGGCCTTCACCAACCGCATGCAGGCCTTCCTGCTCCAGCTCCGCGACCCGAGTCTCGTGGAGGACGTCACGGTCCTCCTGCGGCCGACGTTCGGGCGTGCCCGCATGGCGGGCCCGCGTAGCGTACGATCCGAGATCGGGCGCTTCGACGCCATCGTCACCACAGGCGGGGCCATCTACCTGGTGGACACGAGATGGCATCGCTCCGAGGACGTGGCCGACGAACCCATGTTCCTGGGCCAGACGCAGCGGCGTCGCCATCGCGCGTTCCGCGAATACCTGTCGCAGTGGAGGGACCGCGGACCTTCGGACTGGAGGGACTTCGAGGCCGCTCTCACTCCCGCCTTCGAGGAGAAGGACCTGGGCGTTCGCCCGGCGCCGGCCGGCTCCCATCTGGCCAGGAACCTGGAGTTCGTCCTGCGACGCTGCTCGGAGGCCGATCTCCCGGTGGAGGATGTCCTGCTCCTGGTGGTGCCCAGGGGATGGGCTCGTATGCCCCGACCCCCGGACGGGTATCGTCTCGTCCTGCTCGAGTACGAGCCCATCGACGGGTCGGATTACGTCGTTCTCAACCCTCCTGGTAGGCCCTGACTTCCCGGTCGGCGTAGCGAAGCCGATGGGCCAGGGTACGGGCCAGCCCCTCGAAGAGGTTGGCGGCCGCCTTCTTGTGCTCCTCGCCGAATCGATCGAGGGCTTCGCGCGACAGCGCGTACAGGTCCGTGTCCACCTTGGCCACGGCGTCCGCGGAGCGGGGTTGGTCGTCCAGAAAGGCCATCTCTCCCACGAAGTCTCCCCTCCCGAAGGTGGCGAGGTGGTGTTCCACTCCCTCCGTGATAGGGAGCATGATGGAGATGGCGCCCCGGCGGATGAGGAAGAGCTCGTCTCCCACGTCGCCGGATGAGAAGAGCTTCTGGCCCGCCGGAAGGAACCGCTCCTCCATGGCCACCTGCATGGCTTCCAGCGTCTCCTCCCTTCGTCCCGCGAACATGTCCATCTCCGCCAGGGACAGGAGTTTCTGGTCGGGCCGCTCCATGCGCTCCTCGTCGAGGATTCGGTTCTCGATCCACTCCAGGGCTCCGTCCATCTCGGCGAAGACCCGGATGCGGTGCTGCTGGCTCAGGCCCACGACATCGAGGTAGTGCTTCATGTCCTTGCCCGAAGGCACGTTCCGGGGAAGGTGGCTGAAGAGCAGGTAGCCGTCTTTTTCCGCCAGGGTGTCCTCGATGAGATCCAGCGTGTGCGCCGCCGTCACGTCCACGGACTGGACCCGGCGCATGTCCAGGACGACGTAGGTCCTCTTCTCCAACTCGGGCGCCACCGTGGCGTAGAGCTGATCCGCCGTGCCGAAGAACAGGCTTCCCTGGAGCTCGATGATCACCGTCTGTTCGCCTCTGCGGGCCAGAACCTCCATCTCGCGCGGGAGCCGGACCTGCTTGGAGAACCTCTGGGAGCCTTCGATCCTCCTCCGGACCACCGATCCGCCGATCTGCTCCCTCACGAAGAGGAGAATGGCCAGGCCGATGCCCACGGCCGAGGCGGCGATGAGGCTCACGGTCTCCGCCACCACCACCACCGCGGCGATGACCACGAAATCCAACACGGTGGCCCGGGAGCGCAGGAACGCGAAGCTGGACCAGTCGATCATCAGGATTCCCACGACGATGAGCACGCCAGCCAGTCCGGAGAGCGGGATCCATGCCAGGAGCCCGCTCAGGGCCAGGAGGATGGCCAGTGCCGTGAAGCCCTCGATCAGACCCGAGCGCCGGGTGGACGCGCCGCTCCTCACGTTGACGAGCGTGGGCCCCATCGTGCCCGCGCCCGGCACGGCGCCCATGAGCGTCGCCGCCACGTTGCCCAGGCCCTGGCCGATGAGCTCCCGGTTGGAGTCGTGGCGGCTGCGGGTCAGGGCGTCCACCACGACGCACGTCTTGAGGGTATCGATGGACAGCAGGACGGCCAGGGTCAGGGCAGGCATGAGCAGCGACCCCAGCTCGGCCGCCCCGACGGCGCCGAAGCCCCGGATCTGTGTGAGCGCCCCGTCCAGCACGCCGCCCTGGGATGCCATGACGGGTCCGATGACGAGAGGGTTGCCGGCCAGGCTCCGGAGCGCGGGGTCGCCCAGAGCCAGCCCGGCGTAGACCAGACCCCCCGCCGCCAGTCCGATGACGGTGGCCGGTACCGCCCGGGTGACCTTGGGCCCCAGGAGCATGGCCGCGATAGTGGCCGTGCCGATGGCGATCCCCCCAGGGCTCCAGGACGCCGGCGAGGAGAGCGCCTCCATCAGGTGCGCACCCTCGACCCCCAGCAAGCGGGGCAACTGGCTCAGAATGATGATCAGCCCGACGCCGCTGAGGTATCCGCTGACGACGGGGTAGGGCATGTACTTGATGAGTCGGCCCAGGCCTACGGCGCCGAACAGGATCTGGAACGCCCCGCCCATGAGAACGGCGACGCCCACGAGGGCCAGCGCCCGGGGGCCGGCGACGCCGTTCTGGGTGAGTTGAAGTGCCAGCGCCGACAGGACGGCGGCGGCGGGGGCGCAGGGCGCCGTGATGAGGCGCTGCGCGCCGCCGAAGGTGGGGGCCACGATTCCGAGGACCACGGCGCCAAGGAGCCCGGCCATGGCGCCCCGGGCGGCATACTCCGGCCCCAGGGGAGCCAGGATCGCCACCCCGAAGGCGATGGCCGACGGGACCGCCACCAGAGCGGCGGCCACGCCACCCCATGCGTCCCCGGCCAGGGCCGACCTGCTCCCGGATGCGGTCACGGTTCCGCTCATCGTGTGACCCTCGTCTCCTGAACGTGGACCCCTGAACGAGCCCGGAGAGGGGGAGCCGTTACGTATGTAACGGGCGTTGGGCCAGGATCCCGAGAGGGCCTCTCAACGTGAGGATGCGAGTCAGGACCTTCGCCTGCAAGGCTGCGGCCCCGAACCTGCGGCCCCGAACCGGTGGGCTCGACCGTTACATGCGCGCGCGTTTGTAACAACGTCCCGAGTGACCCGGGGCTCGGATGGCCTCCGGTCCGGTCGCGTCACGAGCCAATCCCCGACACCGGGTCAGCGTGACGCGTCGTCCGGGGCGTGGGGAGTCGCGACCCAGTACTTGACGGTGGGGCCGTCGCCAGCGTGGAAGCTCCGCCCGAGGCGGAGCGATCCGTGTCCCTGGAGCAGCACCTCGTCCCGGTGGACGAAGATCTCCTCCTGGCCCTCTGGCCGTACGTAGGTCCCATTGGCCGAATGGTCTGCGAGGTAGAAGCGGGCCGCACGGGCCCGGACGGTGGCGTGATACCTGGATGCCAACTCGTCGGCCACCACGACCGCGTTGTCCTCCTTCCGGCCGAGGGTGGCTTCTCCCACCGAGTCGGCCGACCGGGCCAACTTCTGGTCCTCGAACATGAGGACGATCTCGCCGGTCGCCTGCCGCCCCCCCCTCAAAGCGGCCCGGGTCACCTCCTCGACGTCCTCCTCCCAGAGCACCGCCCAGATCTCCATCGGCTGCTCGGTGCCCCGCAGCGGGTGCTGGCCCAGGCTGCGAATCGCGAGCGCCAGGCGGTCGACCCGGTCCAGGGTGTCCACCGTGGTGAGGATGTGATCTCCTTTGGCCATGGCCACCACCCGGGCCGCCAGGTTCACCACGTCGCCGAAGATGTCGCCGCCTTCCAGGAGCACCGGCCCCGAGTGCACGCCAACCCGTAGCCGGGCCACGATCTTGCCGGCCGGGGGATGCGCGCGCACGGCGCGTTGCATGGCCGCTGCGGCGTCGAGGCCGTCCTGGACCGACGGAAAGAAGGACAGGATCTCGTCGCCGAGAGTCTTGATCACCTGGCCTCGGCATTCGGCGGTCACCACTTCCAGCGCGCCGATCATGCCGGCGATGAAGCGACGGCCCTCGGTATCCCCGAGGGTTCTCATGATCTGGACGCTCTTCTCGATGTCGGCGAAGACGACAGCTCCGTGGGCTTCCACGACGTCCCGCCTCAGATCGGCGCGGAAAACGGGCACGCAACGGGCATCCAATCCTCCACGGACAGGGACGAAGACGAGGGCCACACGGGAGAGGGTACGCCGCCGAAACCTTCCGGTCCACCCTGCCGTGTGGGTATTGTGTGTATTGTAAAGGCTCTGGGGTTTTGCCGCAGAACTCACGACCGGACGTCCGCGGCTCCCGGTCCCCGCCCGCGTGATCCTATGGAACCCACGTCCAGCACGGAGCTGGCATCCGCGCCCGCAACCGAGGCCGACCTCGGCGAGGGGGGGGCGTCCCCCGCGCAGACACCGGGCACGGTACCGCCTCCCGCCGACCCCGACGGGATGCCTTCCCCGGAGCCGGGGGCCCGCTCACGCATTCCCAGGACCATGCCCCGGGCCGTGGATCCACGGGTCGTCCCCCCGGACCCGGACCCGGACCTGGATCACCCGTCCCTCTACCTGAACCGCGAGCTGAGCTGGCTGGATTTCAATTGGCGCGTGCTCCATCAGGCGGTGGATCCCAGGAATCCCCTCCTGGAGAGGGTCCGGTTTCTCGGGATCACGCAGAGCAACCTCGACGAGTTCTTTCGCAAGCGCGTGGGTGGCCTGAAGCGCCAGCACGAAGCCGGTGTGAGCCAGCTCACGATCGACGGGCGTAGTCCGGCCGAGCAGTTGGCGGCCATCCGTCCGGTGGTCCTCGAGATGCAGGAGCAGATGGGAAAGGTCTGGAAGGAGCAACTCCTGCCCCAGCTCGAGCAGGCGGGCATCGTCATCCGGGCCATCGACGACCTGGAGGGGCCCATCCAGGAGGAGCTTCACCGGTACTTCATGGACCAGGTCTACCCCATTCTGACACCCCTGGCGGTGGATCCGGGGCATCCGTTCCCGTTCATCTCCAACCAGAGCTTGTCGCTCGCCATCCTGCTGCGCTATCCGGAGGGGGAGGGACATCATTTCGCCAGGGTGAAGATCCCCCTGGAGCGCGGGAGGTGGATCCCCCTGGAGGAGCCGGGCCATTACGTGCGCCTGGACGACCTCGTCAACCGTCACGTGGGAGAGCTGTTCCGAGGGACGGAGTTGGACAACTGCCATGTGTTCCGGGTCACTCGCAACGCGGATGTGCGGCGGTACGAGGAAGAGGCGGAGGACCTCCTGGAGATGATCTCGGGGGAGCTTCGCGAGCGGCGCTTCGCGTCCGTCGTCCGGCTGGAGGTCGAGCGGAGCATGCCCGGCAAGGTGATCCGTCTCCTGACGGACGAGCTCAAGCTGGAGGAGACCGATGTCTACAAGATCAGCGGGCTTCTCGACTTCACCGACGCCACGAAGCTGGCCGACCTGGACTACCCCCACCTCAAGTACCCCCGGTGGGAGCCCGTCATCCCGGACCGCCTCCACGCCGCGGCTGTAGAGGACCAGGAGCGCTCCATCTTCCAGATCCTCAAGAGTGGCGACATCCTGGTGCATCACCCCTACGACTCATTCAGCGGGAGCGTCCAGCGCTTCGTGGAAGAGGCGGCGGCGGATCCCGACGTGGTCGCCATCAAGTCCACCCTGTACCGGACGTCAGCCGACTCGCCCATCGTCCACGCCCTCATCAGGGCAGCCGAGAAGGGCAAGCAGGTGGCCTGCCTGGTAGAGGTCACGGCCCGCTTCGACGAACAGCAGAACATCGAATGGGGTCTCCTCATGGAACGGGCAGGCGTGCACGTGACGTACGGGCTCGTGGGGCTCAAGACGCACGCCAAGGTCACACTGGTCGTTCGGGACGAGAAGAAGGGCCTGCGGACCTATTCCCATATCGGGACGGGCAACTACCACGGCACCACGGCCAACATCTACACCGACCTGGGGCTCCTCACCGCCACCAAGAAGGTGGGTTACGACCTGGTCAACCTCTTCCATTACCTCACGGGCCACGCGCCGGAGCAGGAGTACAAGTCCCTGATCATCGCTCCGCGCGACATGCGGGGCGCCATGGAGGAGATGGTGGACCGCGAGGTCCAGCACCAGCAGGCCGGTCGAGTGGGGCGCATCATCCTGAAGATGAACGCCATCGACGACAGCCGCATGATCCGGTCCCTCTACCGGGCCTCCCAGGAGGGCGTGCGGATCGACCTGATCGTGCGGGGTCACTGCCGGCTCCGGCCAGGTATCCCGGGCGTCAGCGAGACCATCCGCGTCATCAGCATCATCGGCCGCTTCCTGGAACACGACCGCATCTTCTACTTCGGGAACGACGGCGATTCGGAGATTCTCATCGGCAGCGCCGACTGGCGTCGTCGAAACCTGGTCGACCGGGTGGAGGCGATGGTCCGCATCACCGAGCCCGAGCTCAAGGCGAGGTTGGTCGGCACGCTCGAGCACGCCTTGGAGGACAACCGTCTGGCGTGGGACATGGACGGGGAGGGGTACTTCAAGCTGCGCATGCCCCGGCGGGGCGCTGAGGTACGCAACTACCACCGCACGCTCATGAGGGAAGCCGAGGCGCGGAGGCGCCCGTGACGCCGGATTCCACCGCTTCCACCCCCTTTCCGCTTCGGGTGGGCGCGGCGGATGTGGGCACGAACGCCATCCGCTTCGTGGCCGCCGAGTTCGTCGACGCCACGCACTGGATCGAGCTCGAGTCCCAGCGCGTGCCCGTGCGTCTCGGGCACAACACCTTCCTGACGGGCAACCTCGAACCAGAGACCATGGCCGCCGCGGTGGAGGCGCTGAGCTGGTTCCGGCGGACCGTGGACAGCTTCGGGCTGCCCCGCTACAGGGCCGTGGCGACCAGCGCGGTTCGCGAGAGCCGCAATGGTGGGGAGCTGGTGGACCGCGTCCGTGGCGAGTGCGGCATCCACCTCGACACCATCACGGGAAGCGAGGAGGCACGGCTGGTGTGGCTCGCCGTCCGCAGCCGGATCGATCTCGGGGACCGCCGATGGATGCTCGCCGACCTGGGGGGTGGAAGCCTGGAGGTCTGCCTGGTGTCGGGGAAGGGCGTCCACTGGATC
>DASWKP010000313.1:0-3361 GCA_036396575.1 Longimicrobiales bacterium
GCCGGGGTTCCTTCCTTGCCGCACTGACCCTCGTGGCGATGTCATTGCCGTGCGCTGCGCAGGTGTTTCGGTCTCCGGTGGAAGCGTTCACCCCGGACACGATCCTGGCGGCCCCGGAGACGCCCAGGCTCATTCGCCTGCCGGCGCCCGGGGCACCCCTCGTCGCGCTCCGCCTCTCCATCCCGCTGAGCGAGGGACCGGCCGATGCCGGCGCGGGCCGGATCCTCTACACGCTGGCCGTCCGGCGGACCCGGTCCCTGGCCGGGCCGACCAACGCCCGGATTGAAGGAAGCCGCACGCCCTGGGGCATCTCCTATACGGTCGTGGGCTCCCGCACCGACGTGGACTATCTGGCGTATCTGCTCCGTGAGGCCGTGGCCGAGCCCCGGGGCATGGACGTCGAGTTCCGCCAGGTTCGCGACGACATCCTGGGAACCATCGAGCGCCGGGGCGAGACGCCGGGCGGGAGGATCGCGGGTCTCCTCCGCGACCGTGTGGCACCTACGACGCCTCCGCTCGACGGCTCCAACGCCTCCCTCTCGCTGCTCACGCCGGATCGGATCCGGCAGGTCTGGGCCCGGACCCACCAGCCCCAGCGCATGACCCTGGTGGTCGCGGGGGACGTTGCCGTGGAGGTTCTTCTGGCCTCCTTCCGGGACATCGGCGCTCCGCCGTCCGAAGTCACCGTCGCGGACACGCCCCTGCCGCCGGGCACGGATCGGAGCCGCCCCGAGATCATCCGTCACTGGTACGGCGAGGTCCGGCCCTTCGCCGACTCCTGGGATCCCCACGCAGAGGTCGTGGCCCGCCTCGTGGCCGAGACGATCCGGACCACCGGGGGGAACTACGAGGCCGAGGTCCAGGTGTGGGAGACCGCGACGGGGAAGTTCCTGGCCGTGGTGGGCGCGGCCTATCCAGCCCAGGCCAACGCCATGCGCCAGGGCATCCGCCAGATCCTCTCCACCACGCGCGAGTCGCTGACCGAGGAGGGCGTCGCGCGCGCCGTCGACACGGTCCTGGAGCAACTCCTCATGGGCGCCCGCACCCCTGGTGGACGGGCGACCCTGGTCGGGCGCCACTTCGACGCCACCGGCGAGCCGCGGGCCGTGGCGCAGTATCTCGGCGCCCTGTCGGCGGTGTCCGTTTCCAGCGTCCAGAGCGGCCTGGCCCTGCTGGCCGCCACCGAGCCGGTACAGGCGGAGGTCCGCCCATGAGGCGGCTGCTCCCGGCGCCGGCCCGCGTCCTGGCCGGACTGGTGCTTCTCGGCGCCTCGGGCGTGTCGGCGCGCCAGGAGGCGCCCGACTCCGCGCCAGCGCCGACCCCGACACCCGGCGGTTGGGCCGCCTACGCCGCCGTCCCCCATCCGTGGAGCACGGTGGTGGCGGTGACCGTGGCCCTCCCGGTGGGTTCCGCGGACGATCCCCGGGGACAGGGTGGCACGGCCTGGCTCGTGGGCGAGTCCGTGGCCGCCGGGGTCCGCGACCGCTTTTCCGGCCGCCCCCTCCACGTCGACGTCCGCGTGGAGAGGAGCGGGACCGTCTACCGGGTGGTGACCCTCGAGGAGATCTGGCCCGAAGCTCTCGACGTGCTGGAGGCCGCGCTGTTCGGGGGAGAGTTCGAGGCCCCCGGGTTTGCCGGGGCGAAGGCAGCGCTGGAGGCGAGCCTCACGTTCGAGAGCGGCTCCCCGGTGCGGGACTTCAAGCGGGAGCTCTACACCCTCCTGTCCACCGCCGGCGACCCCTGGGCCCGCGACCCCCGTGGCACACTGGATACCGTCGTCCCCCTGGGCGCGGCCGAAGTGATTCTCTTCCGGGCCCAACACTACAGGATGAGTCAGGCGGCCCTCACCGTGACGGGCGCCGTGGACCCGGTGGCCGTGAGCCGACGGGTCTCCGGGGCATCCCCGGCCGAGCCGGACGGCACGGCCCCGGTCGTGGCGGCCCGGGAGCATGAAGCGTTCACCGCGCCGGCCTGGGAGACCGGGGATCGGCTCCGCCTCGCGCCCGAGGTGACCAGCTCGTGGATCGGCGTGGCGTTTCCCGTGAGGCCCGGGACCGATCTGACCGCGCTCGAGCTCTTCATCCATCGCGTGCGGGAGGAGCTGGTCACCGATCCACCGGCGCCGGGCCTCTTCTCCGCCGAGATCGGGCTCGTTTTCCGGGGGGATCGCCCCATCTTCCTCGTGGAGGCCGCCGTCACGCCCGACGTCACGGACGAGTGGGAAGCCAGGATCCTGCGGACGGCGCACGTTCTCTCGGCGGAGATCCTGGCCGACGAGTTCTTCGGGTGGCACCGGCGCCGCTTTCGAGCCGCACGCCTGATGGAGGAGATGGCCCCTGAGGACGAAGGTGTGCGCCTGGCCCTGGACCTCCTCAGGAACGGGCGCATCCGCGACCTTCCTGGAGAGATCGACGCCTTGGAGCCGGCCGACATGGCGCGCGCCGCCGGGGCCCTGGGCAGCCCCCGAATCCTGGTGTTCGGGCCGGACCTGGACGGGCGCCTCCCGGTAACTTGATGGCGTTCCGGGCGAATGGTAGTTTGCCTCTTCTTCCCCACGAACGTTCGACGGAGTGAAGCGATCATGCGACGAAGCGCCCCCCTTCTCGCGGCCGCCACCTGCCTGACCATGGCCTGCAGTTCGGGTGAAGTGGTCATCACGGCAGAGATCGAGGTTCCCGATCCGAGCCAGGAGGACGCCATGCGAAGCCAGACGCTGGCGGATGTCGAGATCCAGCTCATCCCCTTCGATCGGGACGTGGTCTTCGACTCCCTCACCCGGACCGCGGCCAACGCCGAGCCTCAGATCCCCCCCGAGTTGGTCGAGGCCCGCGACTCCATCGCGACGGCGCAGGCGCGCTGGCAGGCCCTGGAGACCCGCTGGGGAACGCTGCGGGACACGCTCCGCGACCTCAACGAGACCATGTCCCGGTACTCCCGCGGGGAGGCGACGTACGTGGCCCTCTACGGGGAGTATGGGGAGCTCGAAGGCCAGCTCGGCCGGGTGGACCGGCAGCGCCAAGCGGCGTTCGAGCACTTCGACGGCCTGCAGCAGGCCAGCATCGACGAGACCAACCGCATCCGGATCGAGCGGGAGAACTGGGCGGACGAGGCGTTCATCGAAGTGGACGCGATCTTCCGGGCGCGCGAGCGGGCCACGGGCCGCGTGGTCATGGCTGACACGACCAACGCACAGGGCATCGCGCAGTTCACGGGGCTCAAGAAAGGCCAGTGGTGGGTGCACGCCCGCTACCAGTTGCCCTACACCGAGCTGTACTGGAACGTCATGGTGGATGTCCAGGGGGGAGAGCCGGTCACGATCCGGCTGACCCGCGCCAACGCTCTGGAGCGGCCCTCTCTGTAG
>DASWKP010000314.1:0-3557 GCA_036396575.1 Longimicrobiales bacterium
GCGACACGGCCCGCGTGGAGGTAGACGCCGGAGGCCAGACCTTCGAAATGATGGTCGCTTCCGGCGCGACGATGGCTATGACCTTCGCTTCCCTGGGCGATGGCGTCGAGGTCACCACGGAGTTCGAGGACTTCTCCGCCAGGGCCACGAATCCCATGGGCCCGCCCAACACCGCGTCGGCCTCCGAAGTCTCCGGCACGATGGTCTTCAACCTGGATCGCAGGGGCCGGGCCGAGTTGACCCGGTCCCCGGAGCTCCGGGGCCTGGCCGGAGACTTCATGACGCCGGCCGCCATGGTCGCTTCTCTCTTCCCGCGCCTGCCTGGCCGGGCGGTGGGCGTCGGTGAGACCTGGACGGACACCATCGTCGTCGACGCTCAGCGCGCCAACGGGTCGGTCGCGGGGACCTCGGTGGTGACCTATACGGTGGCGGGCGACAGCGTGATGGACGGGCGGACGCTCCTCCGCGTGACCCACGTGAGCGAGGACCGGATGCACACCGAGGGTGCCCAAGCTGGCTTCGACGTGGTGCAGGATCTTGCGGGCGATTCCGAGGGGCACTTCCTGTGGGACCTGGCTCAGGGCCTGCTGTTCGAATCCGTGACGGTATCCGACTACCGGGGCTCCATGAACGTATCCGCGGCGCCGTTCCCGATGTCGGTGAGCGTGCGCTCGACATCGACCCTGCGCCTCCACAAGGGGATGTGAGCCATGGACGACGCTCAGGAAACGCATGAGGAGGGACGCGCCTCCCTTCCCGAATCGGGGCCCCCTCCGGCCCTTCCCCCGCTCCCGCTGCGGTTCGTCCAGGTCTTCGTTTCGCCGGGCGTCCTCTTCGAGAAGCTCAAGGAGAATCCCCGCTGGTTCGGAGCGCTGGCGTTGGGCACCGTGCTGGCCATCGCGGCCATGGCGGCCATTCCCGCAGACGTGTGGACCGAGTGGTTCCGCCTCCGAATGATGGAAAGCGGCCAGGAGATGCCCGAAGGCATGGACTTCGGCGGGGTCCAGCGCGTGTTCGCGATGGTGGCCGGGGTCCTGGGTTACCTCCTGTTCTCGGTCATCCTCGCGGGCATTCTGACGGTCATCTTCGGCTTCGTGCTCGGCGACGAGGGCCGTTACAAACAGTACCTCGCCATCGTGACCCACGGCGGCCTCATCGGCACGCTGGGTGGGGTGTTGGTGACCCCCCTCAGGATCATCCAGAGGGACCCCCAGGCCACGCTCAACGTCGGTCTGTTCGCGCCCTTTCTGGAGGATGGGTATCTGTTGAACCTCCTGACCATGCTGGACTTCTTCACCCTGTGGGGGACGGTGGTCATGGCGCTGGGCGTGGCTAGCCTGGACAAGAAGCGCACCTGGGGCTCCGCGACGGCGGTCCTCCTGGTGTTCACCGTGGGCTTGATGGCGATCTTCGCGATCTTCGCCTGACGTGGGCAGGGCGGTCCTCGTCATCTCGGCGAGCGCCGCCCTTTTCCATCTCTGGGCCGCGGGCTTCGCGCCCTTCACGGCCCTGGTGCAGCGCCCCGTGCACCTGGCGTTCATGGCGGCACTGGGGTTCCTGGGGGTGGGGGTCCAGACCGCGCACCACGCCAGAGGCGGGGTCGTGGAGTCTCCGGGTGTGGCCGTGCGCCTCCGCCGGGGGGTGGACGGAGCGCTCCTGGCCGCGGCGCTCTTTACCTGCGTCTACATCGTCACTCAGCACCAGGAGCTGGTGCGCCGGGCCGGTTCTCCCACGACGCTGGACCTGGTGGCGGGCGTGCTGGCGGTGGTGGTGGTCCTGGAACTGGCCCGGCGCACCACGGGCTGGGGCCTGGTCACGGTGGCGGTCCTCTCTCTCGCGTATGCGTTCCTGGGGCCATGGTTGCCGGGGTTCCTGGCCCACCGGGGGTATGGCTTCGGCCGCCTGGCCGAGCACCTCTACCTCTCCACGGAAGGCATCTGGGGCGTGCCCCTGGGGGTGAGCGCCGACTTCGTCTACCTCTTCGTGCTTTTCGGCGCGGTGCTGGACGTGGCCGGGGGAGGGGCGCTCCTCATCGGTCTGGCGGACCGGGTGGCGGGGCGCACGGCGGGAGGGCCGGCCAAGACCGCGGCCGTGGCCAGCGCCCTCATGGGCTCCCTGTCGGGGAGCGCCGTGGCCAACGTGGTTACCACGGGCACGTTCACCATCCCCCTCATGAAGCGGGCGGGCTTCCGCCCGCACTTCGCGGGAGCCATCGAGGCGGCGGCCAGCACGGGCGGCCAGCTCATGCCCCCCGTCATGGGGGCCGGCGCGTTCATCCTGGCGACGTGGACCGGCATCCCCTACGCACGGGTGGCCATGGCGGCCCTCATCCCGGCGCTGCTCTACTACGCGGCGCTGCTGATGGCCATCCACTTCCGGGCGGGCCTCATGGGGCTGGAGGGGACGGCACCCGGGGAGCGGGAGGCGGTGGCCCCCCGGGTCCACCTGCTCATCCCCCTGGTGGTGGTGGTGGCCCTCCTGGCCATGGGACGCTCTCCCATGCGGGCGGCGTTCTGGGGCGTGGTATCGGGGCTGGGCGCGGCGGCGCTGCGGTCGGCCACCCGGCCGACGCGCTCGGACCTGGCTCGAGCGCTGCGGGCCGGGGCCGGCGGGACCGTGCAGGTGGCCGCGGCGTGCGCGGCGGCGGGCGTGGTGGTGGGGGTAGCCTCGCTCACAGGCGTCGGGCTCCGCATGAGCGAGCTGATCATCGCCGCCTCGGGAGGCTCCCTGGCCCTGGCGCTGGTCCTCACCGCCGCGGGCTCGGTGATCCTGGGCATGGGTCTGCCCACGACCGCCGCCTACGTGGTGCTCGCCGCCCTGGGGGCTCCCGCGCTGGTGGATCTGGGCGTTCCGGTGCTCGCGGCCCACCTCTTCATCTTCTACTTCGGATGCATCTCGAACGTGACGCCTCCCGTGTCCCTGGCGGCCTACGCCGCGGCGGGCATCGCCGGAGCTCCAGCCGTCCGCACGGCCCTCACGGGGATGGGACTCGCGTCAGCCGGCTTCCTGGTGCCCTTCGCCTTCGTGTACGGCCCAGGGCTGCTGCTGGAAGGAGGGGCGATGGCGGTGGCGCTCACCAGCCTGACCGCGCTGGCGGGGGTGACGGCGCTGGCTGGGGCGGTGGTGGGGGCGTTCCCGCGGAGGGTGTCAGGGTGGGAGAGGGCGGTCCTGGGAGCGGCGGCGGTGGCACTGATCTTCCCGGGGCGGTGGACGGACGGGTTCGGGTTGGTGGCGATGGGGGTGGTGGGGTGGCGGTACTCCGCGTTCACCGGAAGGACCTCTGGTGACCGATAATCCCGGGCGGAGCCTCCCGTTGGCGCGCCGGGTCAGCGCTAGGTGCGCGGCAGGCCCGTAGGGGACCGCTGGAGCCCGCGGCGCGCGGCTCCTCGCCGCGCCTGGGCATCGTTGGCGCGGTCCGTTACGCGTCGGTCGACGCTGCGTGTGATGGGGCGCTCGGGCAGGTCGTGAACGCCGTTGCCTCCCTCCCGGCCAGAAGCTAGCCGAGCCAGAGCTACCAGGCAGGTTAGCCCGCTCAGGAGCCAAGCTAGCCAGCGGAT
>DASWKP010000315.1:0-25873 GCA_036396575.1 Longimicrobiales bacterium
CCGCGGCGGCGGCGGTTCCGGTGGCAGCAGCGTGCGGCGGCGAGGCGGTGACCGGGGCGGCGGCGGTTCCGGTGGCGGCAGCGTGCGGCGGCGAGGCGGTGACCGGGGCCGCGGCGGCGGCGGCAACGGCGGTTCCGGTGGCAGCCGCCCGCGGCGGCGAGGCGGTGACGGGGGTGACGGCGGCGGCGGTTCTGGTTCCGGTGGCAGCCGCCCGCGGCGGCGAGGCGGTGACGGGGGCCCGGGTCAGCGGCGCGGCGGCGGCGGCGGGCGGCCAGAGCAGCCCCGGTGCCCCGGTGGCAAGGGCCGCCACGGCGGCCAGGAGAATCGTCATGGACGGCGTCCGGTCTACAGTTGGTCGAAGGGGAACCATACGCTACCGAGCGCCGGGCGCCGTCGGCAACGCTCTCGCGGGACGCTCGAAGGATCCGCCTCCTGGGTGTTCTCTCCAGAGAATCGCGTAGTTCTGGTGTAGGTCCACCCCTCGGTGGCCGAGGTGTCGTCAACTCGGAAAGGACGGCCCATTCCGCCATGCCTGTCGACTTCACGTCATATAGTGTCGTCAACTCGACAGTGATCTCGTCCGTCGCTCACGCGTGCAGCATTCACGTCCCATAGAGACGTCAAGTCGACAAGCGTGCGATGAAACGCCATCCTTGTCGACTTCACGTCATGGCCGCTGCCCTCGCGGCCCTCATTGACCGCCACAGGCACAGGATGTCGCCTCGAGCGCAGGTCGCACCAGGTGGGGCGCCTCGAGTTGGGCCGAAACGCCTGCCAATCCGACGGTAAACTGAGCCCCCCCGCGGCAGATGGGGCAGAAACGTCCAGATGCGCCCTGCGTGACCGAACTTCCGCGTAGACCGGACCAGTTGGCCGCCTCTACCCCCTCTTCCCCAGCGCCGTCTCCGCCTCCTCCTCCAGGGAGCCCAACCGGATACCCAGGCCGTAGGCGTAGTAGAGGCCCAGGAGCGTCACCGGGATGAAGCCCGCGAGCTGGTAGCCGATGGACAGCGCCAGGGTGGGGCCCATGGCCACGCCAAAGACCTCGTGGACCGCGACGCCCACCCCCGCCTGCATGGTTCCCAGGAAGCCTGGGCCCGCCGGGAGTGCCACGAAGATGGACACCGAGCACTGGGCGAAGAGTGCCGCCGTCACCCCGAGATCGAGGCCGAAGGCGCGGAAGGCCGTCCAGAAGGCCGCCGCCATCCAAGCCCACAGGAGCAGGGACCAGAGGAGGGCCTTGAGGAGGGCCGCTGGGCGCCGGGCCAGGTCGAGGCCGGGGAGGAAGGCCTCCACCGCCGCCACGACCCGCTCCGCCATGTGGTCCGGCAGCACGCGCGCCAGGGCCCGCACCACCCGAAGCACCAGGGCCGGCCACACCAGCATCATGCTCACGAGGGCCAGGGCCAGGGCGGCTACCGCGATGGCCCCGGACACGGCGTACCCGAGAGGTCGCCCCATGACCGTGGCGTCCCGGGGAAAGGCCGGCGACAGCAGCGTCACCAGGAGGAGCACCAGCAGGGCCACGGCGTCCAGCACGCGCTCCAGCACCACCGTGCCCAGGGCGCCGGACATGGTCACGGGAGCCATGCGGCTGAGGGCGAAGGGGCGGGCCACCTCGCCGAAGCGCCCACCCAGGACGTTGGTCACCATGAACCCGATGTTCAAGGCCGCCCAGCGTGCCCCCAGGCTCGTGGCGGCACCCAGCGGTTCCAGGAGGAGCGTCCAGCGGAACGCCCGGATGAGCCCTCCGGCGGTGACGATGGCCCCGCTGGCTATCAGCATGACGAGGTCCGCCGAGGCGAGCCCCCGGGCGATCTGCCCCAGGTCCTCCCCTCGGAACACCCACCAGAGCAGCAGTGCGGACACGGCCAGCCCCAGGCCGGCCTTCCAGTCCAGTTTCAAGATCGCCCCCGTCTCGCGCCGCGCATCACCCCCCGACGTGCTCGCCCCACCGCGCCGTGGCGGGCCCGGACGGCCTCCCCCGTGCGCAGATCTCGCCCCGTACCTGAACGCCCACCCCCACTCCGGCGACGTCGTGGCTCTGGCATCCTGGTCCGTCCCGGAGCCCGGCGACCATGCCTCCACGTCGAGCGGGCGTATGAGCCTTTCGTCCGCGGCCCACCCGACCCGGAGACCGGATGACCCTCCCATGCACCCTGCGGGACAGTGCGTTGGAGGGGTGCGAGTCGGAGGCGTGTGGGGTTGGGAATCGGACGGAGGCTTGTGGCGGGGAGGAGGAGGATGGGTAGAGCAGCGGAGGCTACCGCCTCGTGAAGTCCATCGTCCAGTTGGTCTCCCACGTGCCGTCGTTCCGCTGATAGGCCTGCTCCCAGCGCGCCCGGTCCGGGCTGTCGTGCGACCAGGTGAAACGCATCCGGACGGTGCGGCCGTCGAACTCCTCCTCGCCGTAGAACGTCCCATTATTCGGGCCCATGCTTCCCTGTACCTGAGGCGTGAGTCGGAAGCCTCTCGAATCGACCCAATGGATGGACCACGCGTCCGCCTCCGGGTCGAACACCCGAATCGAGTAGCCTTCGAGGGGCCTGCCGTTGGGCGTCGCCAGGTACCGGTCCACGTTCCCGTAGCCCCCGAGGATCGGCATGACCGACAGGGAGCCCGTCCACTCCGCCCACTCGTCGGAGTCCACGAGCCGGTCCGGCAGGTAGCGGTTGTGAACATCCCATTGGCCGAACAGAAAATCGAACGCGCGTGCCCCCCCTGGACGGTCGTCGGGTTGCTCGGGTGGAGAGGCGACGCTCGATGTCGCCCGTTCGGCGCGGGCAGGCTCGGCTTGCGTGGCATCCGTCTCGTCATTCGGCGGGGGAGCACAGCCGACAATGGCGACGAGCGCCACAACCACGGCTCCACGCATCGGCGACCGTTGAAAAACCGACATGGCCCTCGGGACCTCCTCATTCGCAGGGAAGTGATCGACGGCGCGACCGCGTCGTCGTCACACCGTCTCCTCAAGTGAATGACACAGGCCTCTCGACGCGGAGGCATGGTATGACGGGGCGTTGGAGGGGTGCAAGTCGGAGGCGTGTGGGGTTGGAGACCTTGCGAGCAGGTGAATCGCGGCGGCACTATGCACTCCGTCAGATGGCGCCGGGGCGCCGGCTGGTTTGCGTTCCAGCGCACTCCTGACGCCACAGGAGCTCTGATGAAAGCACCCCTTCCTTCGTCGCCTCGAGGCGCCGGGCGGTTGACGGAGCCGGCGGACGTGACCGGCCCCGAACCCGGCGCCCCCTGCCCCGATTGCGGCGCCCCGGCCACCGGCTCGTTCTGCTCGTCGTGCGGTCAGCGCCTGGACGTGGACCCCCGCTCCCTGTGGCGGTGGATCCTGGACGCCCTGGAGGACACCCTCTCCCTGGACGGGCGCCTGCCCCGGACCCTCAAGGCCCTCCTGTTCCGCCCCGGGCTTCTCACCCTGGAGTGGCGGGCCGGGAGACGCACCCGCTGGGTACACCCCTTCCGGGTCTACCTGGTTGCGTCGCTGGCGTGCTTTGCGGTCATCGCCGTCACCCCGGAGGATCGGACCCCCGTGACCGGCGACCAGGTCCTGACCTTCGACCTTGTGAACGACGCCGACAACGCCGCCCTGAGGGAGGCGGTCAGGGAGACCATGCCCACGGCTCTCATCGTGGGCCTGCCCCTCTTCGCGCTCCTTCTCAAGTGGCTCTTCCGGGGAGCGGGCTGGTTCTACACCGAGCACCTGGTCACGGCCCTCCACGTGCACGCCTTTGCGTTCCTGGCGCTGGGGGCGACGTGGATCCTCGAGCCGCTCCCCGACGGCGTCGACTATGTCCTCCAGACGCCGCTGTTTCTGTGGGTCCCCGCCTACGTGATCCTCGCCCTCCGCCGGACGTACGGAGCCCCGATCCTGGCGCTGACCCTCCGAGCCGTGCCGCTCTTCGTGGCGTATCCCCTGGTGCTCCTCATCGGCGTGACCGTGGCCAGCATGTTCGCCCGGGACTCGGAGCGCCTGGCCCGACGGGCCAGCGAGGCGTACTGGGAGGTGCAGGACATTCTGGACGCCGGAGGGGAGCGGGGGCGGGCGCTGGCCCTCGCTCGGAAGGCCCTCGTGGATCTGGGTCGCCTGGAGGAGCGGTCCATGACGCCCCACCTCCGCTTCCACATGGGCGACCTCCTCCTACTGTCCCAGCAGCCCGAGGAGGCCCGCGTGGCCGCCGAGTTGGCGCTGGTGGAAGACCCGAACGAGGTCCTGGCCCTGGGCCTCCTGGGAGAGGCCGCCCACGCCGCGGGCGATTCCGCGGCCGTGCGTGACGCTCTGGAGCGCCTCCTGTTGGCCCACCCGCAGGTGGACAGGAGGGCCGACTTCACGGGTCGCCACGCTCCCAGGGTGGCCCGGTACCTGGCCTGGGCGCGGGGGGACTCCCTGCCGCCTTCCCGGGAAGCTCCAGAGAGACCCGACGCGAGCGGCTGAGCCAGAGGCCGACCAACGGTGTCATCCCATCGGACGAGCCGCCGGCCAGATCAGGCGAGGCGGAATGCGGCCCGACTTCCGACAATGGCCTTCATCGCTGCCTCGAACGGCCTGACGCGGAGGGAGCTTCGCCGGGCATCGTCCGAGGGCCGCGGGAGAGTGGACGGCCGACGACACCCGCGGGGTGGGGCGCAAACATCACATGGCGTGCAGGCGAAACAGCTCCGTGCAAGATCGACCGCCATTTCTGGCGGTGTACATCACACGGCCGCCGAAGGGCTTTCGGCCCGTGGCGCATCGACCGCCACATTTGGCGGTGAAAGCCACATCGCCGCTGCGACGCCGCGCGCCGTGTGATGTTTGCACCCGTCCGTGCGATGGCCACCCGCGCGCCGTGTGATTGCACCCATCCGTTCGATGGCCACCCTCGCGCCGTGTGATGTTCGCACCCGTCCGTTCGATGGCCACCCGCGTGCCGTGTGATGTTCGCACCCGTCCGTTCGATGGCCACCCGCGCGCCGTGTGATTGCACCCGTCCGTGCGATGGCCACCCGCGCGCCGTGTGATGTTCGCACCCATCCGTTCGATGACCACCCGCGCGCCGTGTGATGTTTGCACCTGTCCGTGCGATGGCCACCCGCGCGCCGCTCGCTCCCGCCCTCGTCGGGCGCGCGCTCCGGCCCTCCCTGCTCGCCACCGGCCCCAACCCATGAGGCCCCACGTGGGAGGAGGATCCTGGCGCCAGCCGGGGACCCCGGCCTAGGTTGTGCCGCCCCGTTCCCGAGAAACCGAGCAGGCCCATCCCAGCCCCACCATGAGCGAGACGGAAGAGAGGACCATCAGCCGTTGGGTCAGTGACCGCGTCCTCCCCCCGGGGACGGAGCCGGTCGCGGTGGACACGCCCCTCCTCACCGAGGTGGGCCTGGACTCCGTCCATCTGGTGGAGCTGGTGGCGTTTCTCGAGGCCGAGTACGGGGTCGAGGTCCCCGACGGGCACCTCACCCCGGAGAACTTCCGGGACGTGAGGAGCATCGTCGGAATGATGGGGCGCCTGCGGACCGAGCCCACACAGCGGTCCTGACGACTCGGCTCGGTGACACGTCCACCCGTCATCAGCGGGCCCGTGCCGGCAGCCGAGTTCTCTCCTCCCGTCCGGTGGCTCCGCGCCCTGGCCGTTCCGGTGGCCAGGCGGGTGCCCTACGGGCTGGCGGTGCGGACCATGCTCCGGCTCTCACGCTCCCCGCTGGGGCGGGTGGCGTTCCGTCGAGAATGGCGGCGGATCCGGTGGTTCCACGCCCACCACGCCGTGCCGGGCGTGGCTTGGGACACGGTGGTCCGGAGGCATGGGCTGTTGATATCGCGGAGGGTATGGGCCTCGTGGCACCACACGAGCGTCGAGGTGGCTTCGCGGGCCGAGCTCGAGCCCTGGTTCGAAGTGACGGGGCTCGAAACGCTACGGGCAGCCGGGGCCGGCGGGCGAGGAGTCATCCTCCTCAACTCCCACTTCGGCGCGGGCATGTTCGTGCCCGCCATGCTCGCCAAGCTGGGCGTGGAAATGTGCGTCATGCACGGCCGTGACCTCTTCAAGCACCTGCCTGAAGGCGATGCCCGGCGCCTCAAGGTCGTGCACGTGGACCCTGATCTCCCCGGCAGGGCCCTCGTGGGGGTGGAGCGGCAGCTCCGGCGCGGCGCCGTCGTCCAGCTCGTCGGGGACACGACCACGCCGGGACGGTCCGTGGAGGTGCCTTTTCTGGGGCGCTGCTGGAGGGCACGGTGCGCCGCCGCCGAGCTGAGCCTCAGGACGGGCGCTCCCATGGTTCCCGTCCTCGCGCCCTTCGATGGGGAGGGGCGGGCCCGCATCGAGATCGTCGAGCCTCTGGACCCCGGTCCACCCTCCGACGACGACGCCACCCGGGTCCGCCGCCTGGTGGGAGCCTACGCCGCCCTGATGGAGCGCGCCTGGCGCGAGGATCCGGGCAACGTGTGGGCCGTGAAGCTCGAACTGACCCTGAACCAGAGCACACCCGGGCCATGCTGACGGGGCTGCTCCGGGGCCGGGCACTGCGGGACCCCGGCGGGGTGGCGGTGACCGACGGCGAGGGGTCGCTCACGTGGAGGGAGCTCCGCGATCTGAGCGACGGCGTCGGGGCCGTGTTGGCGGAGCGGGGGTGCGCTCCCGGGGACGCCGTGGGCATCGTCCTGCCCAACGTGCCCGCCTTCATTCCCGCCTTCTTCGGCGTCGCCGCGGCCGGGTGTGTGGCGCTCCCACTGGGGCCGCACCTGTCGGACCCCGAGGTGGCCGACGCTCTGGCGGGGTGCGGGTGCCGGGCGGTGGTCACCGATGCCCCGAACGCGGCGCGGGTCGGGCGCATCCTGGAGGAGCGGGGAGGTGGGCCGGTAGTGACGGTGACCGCGGACCCCTCCGAGTCCGGAGGCCTTCTGAGTCTCGCGGCCGCTGCCGCGGCCGGTGGGGCGGCGGGCGACCGGACTCCCTCACCCGGGGGTGCGGACGCGCTCTACCAGTACTCCTCCGGCTCCACGGGGGTGGCCAAGCTGGTGGCTCGCACCCACGCCAACTGCGTGGCGGAGGCGGAGAACTTCGTGGCCACCACGGGCATCGGGCCGGACGACGCCATCATGGTGGTGGTGCCCCTGTTTCACGCCCACGGTCTGGGCAACTGCCTGCTGGCCTCGGCGTGCGGCGGCGCGCGCCTCGTGATCCTGACGGACGCCCAACCCTTCGTGCTCCACCGGCGCCGGACGGTGGAGCTCATGGCCCGGGAGGGCGTCACCGTGCTGCCCGGAGTACCCTTGCTGTTCGAGGCGTTGGCGGCGATGCCCAGGGACGAAGGGACGGGAGGCCTCGAGGGGGAGGCGCCGCCGTCGGGACCGGGGTCGGTGACGGCGCCCCTGGGGCGCCTCCGCCTGGCCTTCTCGGCGGGCTCTCCCCTCCCGGGGGCCACCGCCCGGGCGTTCCGGGACCGCTGGGGGGTGCCGCTGCGCCAGCTCTACGGCTGCACCGAGGCGGGTTCCGTGACCATCGACCTGGACGCCGATCCCTCGCCGGAGCGCACGGGCGTGGGCCGGCCCATGCGGGGCGTGGAGGTCCTGGCCGTGGACGAAAAGGGCGAGCCCCTGCCTCCGGACGCGGTCGGGCGGGTCGTCATCCGGAGCCCCGCCCTCACCCGGGGCTACGTGGGGGACCCGGAGACCACGGCCCGGTCGTTCCGACACGGGGGCTTCCTCACCGGCGACCTGGGGCGCGTGGACGCCCAGGGCCGGCTCCACGTGGTGGGGCGGGTCCGCCCCTTCATCGAGCGGGCGGGCCATAAGGTGGACCCCCGGGAAGTGGAGGCGGCACTGCTGGAGCACCCGGAGGTGCGGGAGGCCGTCGTGCTGGGGGTGCGGCGGCGCGGTGCGGGCGCCAACGAGGTCGACCCGGCCACCTCGCCCGGGGACCCCACATCCCCTGGGGATGTGGGGCCGGGCACCGGGGAGGCCGTCCTCAAAGCGGTGGTCGTGGCGGCGGGTGGGCTGACGGAGGACGAACTGCTGCGCCACTGCCGGGCCCGGCTGGCGGGGTTCAAGGTGCCCTCCGTCGTGGAGATCCGGGACGCTCTACCCCGGGACGCCCTGGGCAAGGTGGCCCGGAGGGAGCTGACGTGAGCGAGGGTGCGGGGGGTGAGGGCGGTGGTCTTCCGGAGGCGAGCGCTGATGTTTCGGCCGGCCCGGCGGGAGAGGCCATCCGGGACGTGGTCATCGCCGGAGGTGGGCTGGCGGGCCTCACCCTGGCGCTTCAGCTCCGGCGGGAGGTGCCCGAGGCGTCCGTGACCGTTCTGGACCGGCTGGCGCGCCCCCTCCCGGAGGCCGCGTTCAAGGTGGGCGAGTCCACCGTCGAGATCGGGGCGTGCTACCTCGCTCGCTGGGTCGGGCTCGAGGATCACCTCCTGGACGAGCACATCGTCAAGCTGGGGCTCCGCTTCTTCTTCGGGGATGCCCATGGGCCCTTCGAGGCCCGGCCGGAGCTGGGGATCCGCGCCTTTCCTCCCTTCAACAGCTATCAGATCGACCGGGGGCGGTTGGAGAACCACCTCCGGGAGCGGGCCCTGGCGGAGGGCGTCGAGCTGATGGAGGGGTGGCAGGTGGAGGAGATGGAGGTAGCCGACGCCGGCCCCGCCCCGCACCGCGTGACGGCCGCGCCGGTGGCCGGAGGCCAGGTCCGCGCCTGGCGGGGCCGCTGGCTGGTGGACGCCACGGGCCGCCGGCGCATGCTCCAGCGGCGCCTCGGGCTCACGGTGCGCGGGGAGCAGCCGTGCAGCGCCGCGTGGCTGCGGGTGCGGGGCAAGCTGGACGTGGACCGGTTCGTCGCGGGGGGTGGGGGCGCGGCAATGGACGCGCCACCGGCGTCCCCCTGGCACGACCGCGTGCCCGGCAACGTCCGCCACCACTCCACCGTCCACCTCATGGGCGACGGCTACTGGGTGTGGCTCATCCCCCTGGGCTCGGGGGCCACCAGCGTCGGGATCGTGGCGGACAACCGGAAGCACCCTGTTTCCGGGTACAACACGCTGGAGCGGGCCCTGGAATGGATCGGCCGGCGGGAGCCGGTGCTGGCGCGGGCGCTGGCGGCCTTCGACCTCCTCGACTTCCTCGTTATGGACCGGTACAGCTATTCGTCTACGCGGATCCTGTCCCCGGCGCGCTGGGCGTGCGTGGGCGAGGCGGGCGTCTTTCCCGACCCCTTCTACTCGCCGGGCACGGACCTCATCGGCTTCGCGAACACGGTGGTTACGGAGCTGGTCAGGAGGGACCGGGCCGGGCGGCTGGAGGCGTCAGCGGTGGACCGCTTCGACGCGTGGCTGCGGCGGCTGTCCGAGCTGCTGGCCCGGAGCATCCACGGCGGCTATGCCGCCTTCGGTCACGCGGTGGCCAGCGCCGCCAAGATCGTGTGGGACCTGGCCACGGCCTGGGGTACGCTCACGCCCAAGATGTACAACCGCACCTTCGTGAACGACGAGGCATCGCGGGCGCTCCGCACGGTGACGTCGTCCCTCCTCTTTCTCCAACTCCGCATGCAGGCCCTGTTCCAGGCGTGGGCCGCCCGGGGCCCGGGCCGCCTCACCTACGACTTCCTGCCCTACCTGGACCTCCCCTTCCTTCTGGAGCTGGGCGAGCGCAACCTGCGTTCCGGGAAGCCTCTGGAAGAGCTGTTGGAGGACCATCGGAAGAACATGGCCGTCCTGGAGGCGCTGGCGGTGGCGCTCTTCCGCATCGCTGTGGAGGACGTCCTCCCCGGAGAGGTGGAGCGGGTAGCCGAGGCGCCGCACCTCAACGTGTGGGGTGTGGGGCTGGAGCCGGATCGTTGGGAGGAGGAGGGCCTGTTCCAGGCCGGCGAGGGGACCAGCCACGCCGCTCTGGCCGAGGAGATCCGGAGGCAGATCCGGGGGTGGCTGGCGCCCGGATCGTAGCCGCTACTCGGCCCGGATCGCCTCGACGGGATCGGCCGCCGTCCCGCGCCGGGCGGCCCTCCAGCACGCGGCGAGGCCCGTGATCAGCAGGACCCCCGCGCCGCCGCCGATCGACAGCGGATCCGACGGCGCGACGCCGAACAGGAAGGCCGTCAGCGCGCGTCCCGCGAGGACCGCACCCGCCAGACCGAGCAGGATGCCCACCGCCAGGAACCGGCCCTCGGCGACGACCAGGCCACGGACGAGCCTGGCGCGGTGTGCGCCGAGCGCCACACGGATCCCCAACTCGCGCCGTCGGGCCGTCACCAAACGCGTCGTAACGCCGAACAGGCCGACGGCGGAGAGGACCGTTGCCGTCAGGGCGAACGCCGCGAGGAGCACCGAGCGGAACCGCTCCGCGCGCGTCGAGCGGGCGATCAAAGACTCCGCCGTGGCGATATCTTCTACGGGCACGTCCGAATCCACGGCGGCAACGGTTGCGCGGAGCAGGCCGGCGATCTCGTGCGTGGGCAGCGCCGAAGCGACCACGAGCGTCATGTCGTGACGCGACTCCGCAACCTCGAACGGCACGTAGAACGTCGGCTTTGGCGCCGTCGCGAGATGCTCGTGGCGGACATCTCCGACCACGCCGACGATCTCCCAGTTCCGGCGGTCCCGGGTGATGCGTCGCCCGAGCACGTTGCCGTCGGGCCAGTAGCGCGCGGCCAGCGACTCGCTCACCACGATCACCGGCGCCTCCGCATCGCGGTCGGCCGCGGTGAGGTGGCGACCCGCGACCAGCGGAATGCCGACCGCTTCGTGGTACCCGGGCAGGACGGTCCTACGATTCGCCTCGGGCTTCTTCTCGTCGGGGCCGACCTCCCGCCCCACGATCTGGAAGCTCGAGCTGCCGCCCCCACCGGAGAACGGCATCGCGGAGGTCATCGTCACCCGATCGACTCCCGCCCGGCCCCGCAGCGCGTCCACGATCTCCAGGTGAAGCCGCGTCGCCTGCTCGCTCGAGTTTCGGGAAGGAGAGAACGACAGTCGCGCGGTCACGAGGCCGCGCGGCTCGAACCCGGGCGCCACGGCCCCAAGCGCCGCCACCGTACGCACCAGTAGCCCCGCGCCCGCCAGCAGAACGAGCGACAGCGCAACCTGACCGACCAGCACGGAGCGCTGGAGTGTGCGGCCGCGCGGAGGGCCATGGGCCGCTCGCAGATCGCCGAAGGTATGCCCGCCCCACGCCGCGGCGACGGGGGCGAGGCCGAACACGACGCCCGTGCCGAGGCCGAGCGCGACCGCGAAGCCGAGCACGACGGGATCGAGCACCACCGAATCGGACATCGGCAGTCCGTCCGGCGCGAGCCGTGGAAGGAGCCGCACGGACCAGGCCGCGACGAGCACGCCTCCGCAGACTCCCAGGAGACTCAGGACCGTGCTCTCAACCAGGAGCTGCCGGACGATGCGCCAGCGACCGGCCCCGATGGCCGAGCGTGTCGCGAGCTCACGGCTGCGGCCCGCCGCCTCGCCCAGGAGCAGCATCGCGACGTTGCCGCACGCGATCAGCATCAGCACGCATACGGCGCCGAACAGCAGGAGCAGCGGTGGGCGCGCGCTTCCGGTTTCGGCGTCCCTCCTGTAAAGGGCGCGAGCGCCCCGCGAGCCCGGGCGCGTTCCCTCCGAGAGCACCCGCTCGGCTTCCTTTCGGGCCCCTTCGAGCGTCACGTCGGGCCGGAGACGCCCCAGCGCGTCGTAGCGGTGGTTCCCCGCATCCAGCTCCTCCCCCAGAGCGCCAATCGGGATCCACACGGCGTGCGGCTCCGCACCGGGGACGGCCATCGGACGCAGGTGGAAGCCGCGCGGAAGTACTCCGATGATCGTGTACGGAATGCCATCGAGTTCGATCATGCGGCCGATGATGCGCGCATCCGAGCCGAAGCGCCCGCGCCACTCGCCGTCCGAGATCAGCGCCACGCGGGGCGCGCCCGGCCCCTCTTCTTCGGCGGCGAGCCCCCGGCCCATCGACGGCTGCACGCCGAGCAGCGGCAGCAACGACACCGATGCCGACCCGACCAGCACCCCGTCGGGCGTCGGGAGTCCCGTCAGCGTCATGCGTGTCGTCCCGAAGATGGCGACCTCCTCGAACGAGGTCTGCCCCGCCCGCCACGACCGGTACTCCGGATACGCGAGCTCGACGCGGTCCCAGTACGCGTCGAGGATCTCGTGGCCGCGCCAGCCGGGATACGTGTTCCACACCTGCACCAAACGATCGCCCTCTGGATAGGGCGACGGCTTCAGGAGGACCGCGTGCAGCACGCTGAAGATGGCCGTTGTGAGGCCGATGCCGAGTGCGAGGGTGAGCGAGGCGGACAGGGTCAGTCCAGGCCGGCGCCCCAGCAGGCGCACGCTCTGTCGCGTCTCGCGTCCGAGATCCGCGACGGCTGAGCGCATGCCCTCGCCGCGCCGCCGCAGAGCCGGTCCCAGCGCGCGCGCGAGCTCGGCCCAGTACCAGCGCGCCGCCGCACCGCGTCCCCGGGCGGCCGTCATGGCGAGATACTCCTCGTGGAAATCGCCGAGCACGTGCTCCCGGTCGTCACTGGCGACGATCGTCGCGAGTAGCCACGCGGCGAGGCGGGGGGGGCGCGCTGACGTCATCCTTCAACGCCGTACGCGCCAAGGTCCACGCCTTCCCACATGCGGCCCATGGCACGCTGCTGCGCCACCAGCGCATCCGCCCCCGCCGGCGTCAGCTCGAACTGCTTCCGGGCACGTCCTCCGCGCTCCGGCGTCGGATCCGACAACCACGATCGAGCCAGGCCGCGCCGCTCCATACGATCGAGCGCCGCATACACGGCCGTGATCGAGACCGGCCGGCCGATCCGGTGCGCGATCTCGCGCCGCACGGTCACGCCGTAGGCATCGGTGCCCAACCGGGCGACCGAGAGCAGCACCAGCTGTTCCGTTTCGTTGAGGGTGACCATGTCGTTGGTGTGAGCGCGAGCGGGTGACGCGAGCGTACTCCGTGTTTTCTTTCGCAAAGAATAAGATATCAGCCAGGCGCGGTCAATTCCGTGAAGGGGAGGAGGCTCTCCCCTCGAACTCCTCCGGCGTGTTTGCGCGGCTCGTCCCTCAGTACGCCGTACTTACAAGCGGTCCGAGTGGCGGATGGGGTGCTCGCGTCAGCGGCGCTTTGGAAACGGTCCGCCGCCCGCCCAGAGCATGCCGTTCACCGTGCCGTCTTCCTCGCGAGTGAAATCGACGCTGAGGTACGCCTCGCGGAAGAAGAAGCGATCGCTGCCCAGCGGCTGCAGGATCCCGAAACGCAGATCCGCGCCCGTTCCCACGGCGACGCCCAGGCCCCCCTCCTGGCGCCGCACGGTGAGCGCGAAGTCGGGTCCGAAGTCGTAGACGCCTTCGAGCGATGCCGCGCCCTCTTCCGTCAACGCAGCTTCGGCCCGTTCGGCCTCCGGGGGTGCCACCCCGCCGAGCGCGAGGGTAGCGACGCCGTTGGCAACCCGGGTGACGGCGTCCGACTCGATCCTGCTCAACGCCACGACGACGAGGTCGTCGGCGCGAGAGACGACGAGCATCGCCGCGTATCCGGGAATCCGGCCGTTCTGGACGAGGAACCGCCTGTCACCGGCGGTGCGCACGCCCCACCCGTACGGGTGCCATCCGTCGGGACCCCCGATCTCGCGTTCCGCGACCTCCCGGCCCCAGCGCACGAGATCCTCTGCGGACGCGTATATGGAGCCGCTCCCCACGAGCCAGGACCAGTGCAACGGTAGCGGTGGCCCGACGACGCGCGGGGCCGGGGCGGGCCTCAGGCCGTTTGGAATGCCGGGTGGAGCGGTCTCGCCGAGTGTTCCCGTGTTGGCCAACCCGACCGGACCGATGATCTCTCGCCGCAGATACGCGGCGAACGGCATCCCGCTCACCCGCTCGACGATGAGCGCCAGCAGGTTGTACCCCGTATTGCTGTATGCGCTCGCCGTACCCGGGGCGAAGTCCAACGGCAACCCGGAGATCCACACGGAGAGACGATCCGGGGGCATCTCACGGGGGGCCAGCGCGGCGAAGCCCGGAGCCGAGTAGTAGTCCGGGATCCCGGAGGAGTGGTTCAGCACGTGCTCCACTGTGATCGCGTCGCCCCCGGTCAGCTCAGGGACGAAGCGCGTCACCGGATCGTCCAGCGACAGGAGACCGGCGGAGGCAAGTCGCGCGATTGCCTCCGCGGTGAACGTCTTCGTGATCGAGCCGACCATGAAAGGCGTATCAGGCCCGAAGCTCTGGCTATCGCCTTCCGCTCTCGTGTAGGACTCGAAGACGCGCGTGTCGTCGCCGTGCCGTACGAGCACGACCCCCTCGAAATCGCCGTTGGCGAGAAACGGCGCGACGAACGACGAGATGCTCGAGCGGAGAGCGGCAGAGGCAGCCGCCTCCTGTGGCCGGGCCGGGGCGGGACCGGCCATCGCGAGGATCGCCAACGCGGAGGTGTGCCAGCCGGACGCTCGGAAGACGGTCATCGCTCGGGCGGGAACTCTCGGAACAGAATCCATAAATCATTAATATATTAATAGTTTATATATTGGCAACGCTTCTCACGGGCTATCCTCCCCCGGGGGGCTTGCGTACCTTCCCGACAGCGTGAACTCCCGTCGCATGGAGAGCCCTTCCGTGGCCCAACCCTCCATCGCCCTGGTGGCGGACGACGAGCCCCACATCCGCCGGGCGGTCAGGAACGCCCTGGGCTCCGACTTCGACCGTGTCATCGAGGCGGGAACCGCCGTGGAGGCCGTCGATCTCGCCGCGGCCCAGCGCCCCGACGTGATCATCCTGGATCTGGGCCTCCCGGATAAACCCGGATTCTGGGTATGCGCCGAGATCCGCAAGTGGTCGGGGGTACCCATCCTGGTCCTGTCGGCCCATCACTCGGAGAGCGAGAAGATCCGCCTCCTGGACGAGGGCGCCGACGACTACGTCACCAAGCCCTTCCACCCGGGGGAGCTGCGGGCCCGTGTGCGGGCCCAGCTACGGCGCGCTCGCATGGCCGAGATGCCGGGGGAGGGAAGCGCCATCACCGTGGGGGAACTGGTCATCGACACCGGCGCCCGCACCGTCAAGCGCGGCGGGCGGGACGTGCACCTGACCCCGACGGAGTGGGAGCTGCTCCGGGCCTTCCTGCGCCACACCGGCAAGACCCTCACCCACCACCAGCTCTTCCGCTCGGTGTGGGCGGCCTCCTCGGGCGACCCCCAGCAGTATCTCCGGGTCTACGTGGCCAACCTGCGCCGCAAACTCGAGCCCGACGCCGTGCGCCCCGCGCTGATCATCACCGAGCCGGGTGTCGGCTACAGGTTCGAGCTGGGTGACTGACGGGGCCGCCGCGATGCGCCGGGGGTTGAGCTGGCGGGCGATGGGGTTCTGGCTCCTGGGCGTGGCGGCATGCACCGCCTTCCTGTGGGCGGTGCGGGACCGGGCCCACGAGGCCCACATGGCCCTGGCCTACCTCCTCCTGGTCCTGGGAGGAAGCGCCCGCCACGGCCGCTGGGTGGGGCTCGTGCTCGCCGTCGCGTCCTTCCTCACCTTCAACCTCTTCCTCCTGCCGCCGTACTACACTTTCGCCATCGAGGACCCACTGGACTGGTGGGTGCTGGTGGCTTTCCTGGTCACGGGGCTGGTGTCCGCCCAGTTGTTCCACCGCACCCAGAGTGCGCTGGAGAGCGCCGAGACCCGGGCTCGGGAGGTGGAGCGCCTGGGGGCGTTGGGTGCCCAGAGTCTATCGGTGCCCCGGGCCGTCGACGCCGTGGCCGCCATCGCCCGGGTCATCCGGAGCGAGCTGCCCGTGGCCTCGGCGGGCATCGTCATGCTCGACGCCGGGACGGGCGACAGCCTCCTCACCGTGGAGGCTCCCGAGCCCGGGGACGACGTCCCCGCGCCGGCCATCCACGCCGCCGCCCGGGAGGGCCGCATCGTCCTCCTCCACCGGGACGGGTCGGAGCGGGTGGCCGACGCCGGCGCCGGTCTCACGCCGCTCCTGGCCGGGGGCGCGACGTGGGTGGCGGCCCTGGTGCCTCTGCGGGTGCGGGAGCGCAACCTGGGCGTCCTGCGCCTGGCCGATCCTGGCGGGCTCCGTCTGGACCACGCCCAGGCGGTCTTCGCCGACACCCTGAGCTACTACGCGGCCCTGGCGGTGGAGCGCGTGCGCCTCACCGCCGAGGCGGAGCACGTGGAGGCCCTCCGGGAGGCGGACCGCCTCAAGGACGCCCTCCTGGCCAGCGTCTCCCACGACCTTCGCACCCCCCTCACCACGATCCGGGCCCTGGCCTCCGAGCTACGGGAGACCGGCGACGAGCGCAGCGCGGTCATCGAGGAGGAGGCCGAGCGCCTGAACCGGCTGGTCACCGACCTGCTGGACCTGTCGCGCATCCGGGGCGGCGCCCTCCCCCTGGAGCCCCAGGTCATCGCCGCGGAGGATCTGGTGGGGGCCATGCTCCAACGCCTGGGGGGCGTGCCCGGCGCGGAGCGCGTGGAGGTGCGCCTGCCGTCCGACGGGTCCCTCCCGGTGGGGCGCTTCGACTTCGTCCATGCCCTGAGGGCGCTGGGCAACCTCGTGGAGAACGCTCTGCGGCACTCCCCGGAGGGAGGGGAGGTGAGGCTGGACGTGAGAGAGGAGAGGGACGAGCTCGTCTTCGCGGTGCTGGACCGGGGCCCCGGCGTGCCCGCGGCCGACCGGGAACGGATGTTCGAGCCCTTCTTCCACTCCGGCGATGGCGGGAGGGCGGGGGACGGGACGGGCCTTGGCCTGGCCATCGCGCGCGACGTGGCGGAGGCCCAAGGGGGCAGCGTCCGTTACCGGCCCCGCCCCGGTGGCGGCAGCGAGTTCGAGCTGCGACTGCCCCGGGAGACCATCGAGGGGCTGGGATGAGGCCAGGCCCCGGGATCCTCCCCGGGCCTTCCTGGGTGGCGGCCGCAGCTCTTTGCATCTTCTTCACGCGCTCCCCGGCGGCCCTCACACGTTGCTAACGCCTCCAGGGCTACGCTTCGGACACGATGACCACTCCTCCCCGACACGAGGCCTCCCGCGGCGACGGCCGGTCCCGGCGCGACATCGAGCTGGACGTGGAGGTCGGGACACGCATCGAGGGGTATCGGTGGGTGGAGTGGCGGCGGACGGAGCTGGACGACGGTCCCTTCGAGGAGCCGGGCCGGTTCCTGGGGCACCCGGGTGACCTGGCGTCGCGCTTCTACGTGGAGGCCCGCCGGGGCGCGCCGCCGGCGCCCCAGCCCTACCGGCGCCTGCCCCACTACAGCCTCGAGCCCGGACCGGCGCTCCGGGCAGCCGAGCGGGCCGGCGTCTTCCGAGCCCAGGGCGCGGCGCTCTCCTGCACGCCGGGCGGGGTCTGGCACGTCACCGTGGCCCAGGGGGGCATCGACATGGACGACGAGTCCCTGCCCCGGCTCCTGTCACGGGCCGCTCTCCGGTTGGTGGGCCTGGCGGCCGAGGAGCAACGCTGACCCCCGCCCTGTGGCGGACCGGCCCCCGCCGTCGCAACGCGGGCGGCAACGGCGCGCCCGGCCTCGACCTCTGGAGCCTGAAGCCGTCGGCCCGCACCCGGCTCCGCGGGCTGCTCACGCCCGCCAGGTTGCTGGTCTTCTCTTTTCTCGGCCTCATCGTCCTGGGCACGGTTGGGCTCAGGACCCTCCCGGGCCTTTACACGGGGGAGCCCCTCTCCTGGCTGGATGCCCTCTTCACCGCCACCAGCGCCGTGTGCGTCACGGGGCTCATCGTGGTGGACACGGCCACCTACTTCACCGGCGCGGGACAGGCCTTTTTGTTGCTCCTGATCCAGCTCGGCGGGCTCGGCATCCTCACCTTCACGACCCTGGTGATCCTCGCCCTGGGGGGGCGGCTGTCCCTCAACCACGAGGCCGCCACCTCGACGGCCACCGACATCGCATCGGACATCGACGTCAAGCGCCTGGTGCGGAACGTCGTCCGCTTCGCGCTCCTCTTCGAGGCCGGGGGTGCAGGGCTGCTCTTCCTGGTCTGGGTGTGGCGCTTCGGGTTCGCCGAGGCGGCGTGGCACAGCGTGTTCCACGCCGTGAGTGCCTTCTGCAACGCTGGCTTTTCCACCTTCAGCGACTCCCTCGTGGGTTTCCGCTCGGCGCCCGTGACGCTCTCCGTGGTGATGCTCCTCATCGTCCTGGGCGGCCTCGGCTTCCTGACCCTGGAGGAGCTACACATCCGCTGGAAGGGGCGCAACGGGTCCCCGCCACCTCTCTCGCTCCACTCCCGCCTCGTTCTCGCGGCCAGCGGGCTCCTCCTCGTGGGTGGCTGGGTCGCGTTCACGATCCTGGAGTGGCGAAACACCATGGCGGACATGCCCGCCTGGGCCCGCCTCGTCAACGGCCTCTTCATGAGCGTCACCGCCCGTACGGCGGGCTTCAACACGGTGGACTACGGGGCCACCGCCCCCGGCACCGACTTCATCACCATCCTCCTCATGTCCGTAGGGGGCTCCCCCGGCTCCACGGCGGGCGGCCTCAAGACCACGACCGTCGCGGTCATGGTGCTCCTGGCCCTGGCCCGCCTCCGGGGCCGGAACGTGACCAGCGTGGGCCACCGTTCCATCCCCGAGGACACCGTGCAGCGGGCCGTGGGCGTGTTCGTGGTGGGCTCCCTCCTGGTGACCGGGGGCATCCTCCTCTACTCGGTGGTGGAGCTGCCCCCTTCGGGACCCACGGCGCCGGACGCGTTCCTCCGGCACATGTTCGAGGCCGCCAGCGCCTTCAACACCGTGGGCCTCTCCATGGGGGTCACGGGAGACCTGACGCCCGTGAGCAAGGTGCTGACCATCGCGCTCATGTACCTCGGCCGCGTGGGGCCCCTGACCTTCGCCTCGGCGGTGGCGCTGAGCCGTCCGCCTCTGGCGGGGGAGTTCCGGTACGCCTACGAGGACGTCATCATCGGATGAGGAGGGCCGGCACGTGAAGCGCTTCATCGTGGTGGGCCTGGGTAACTTCGGCTCCAGCGTGGCCGAGACCCTGCACTCCATCGGGCACGACATCGCCGCCCTGGACCGGGATCCGGACCGGGTGGACCGCATGGCGCGCCTGGTGTCCCGGGCCGCGGTGGGGGACGGCTCCGACGAGGCCATGCTGCGCCGGCTGGGCGCCGAGGACGCCAACGCCGCCATCGTTTCCACGGGGGACGACATCACGGCCAGCGCCATGACCACGCTCGTCCTCCGGGACCTGGGCGTCGAGGAGGTCTATGTAAAGGTCGTTTCCCACGACCACGCCCGCCTCATCGAGAAGATCGGGGTGCGGGAGACCATCTTTCCCGAGCGGGAGTCCGGCATCCGCCTGGGCATGCGTATCTCCAGCAGAGCGCTCCTCAACTACGTCCAGCTTGGGGCCGACTTCAGCCTCCAGGAGATGGCGGTTCCGGGCCGCTGGGTGGGCAAGTCCCTCCGCATCCTCCAGCTCCCTCGCCGGCTGGGCATCTCGGTGGTGGCGGTCCACGACGTGCTCATGGACCGGATCTACCCCATCCCCGACCCCGACGCCCCGCTGAAGGAGTCGGACACCCTTCTGGTGGCGGGCACGGACGAGGACCTGCGCAAGGCCGCGGGCGTGAGGTGAAGGGGCCGCAATGGGAGGCCGGAGGCGCCCGTCGAGGCGGCGCCCAACCTCGGACGGCGATTCGGATCCTCGAGGCGCGCGGGAGGTAGGGGGGGCTCTGGCCGGCTGACATACGGACACGGAGGAGCAGAGATGAATACGCCAGTCCCCCGAATACGCGAACCCGCCAAGGAGCCCAACGATCTCGAGAGACTCTTCGTGGAGCGAGCCAACACGGGCGACCTGGACGGGCTCCTGGCGCTCTATGAGTCCGGCGCCGTGCTGGCCTTCGAGAACGGCGGTGTCGCGGTGGGGCTGGAGCAGATCCGGGGATTCCTCGTCACGTTCCTGGCGGGTCGCCCGCGCCTCGATCCCAGCATCCAGGCTCCCGCGCTGCGCGGCGGAGACCTCGCCCTCACCTCTTCCCGGCTTAGCAACGGGGACGTGACCGCCGAGATCGCCCGGCGACAGCCGGACGGAAGCTGGCTATGGGTGGTGGATCAGTTCGCCATCGCGAACGAGAGGTAGAGTCTCAGAAGAACCGCCTCGCCAGGACCACCGTGAGGCCCTCGGCCCGCGGCGCGTCAGTCACGTGCTCGATGAGAGTGCCATCGGGCTCTTGCGTGTCGTAGCGGATGCGAGCGTAGCGGAGGAGGCGGTACTGCGCGGACAGATCGACGCGGGAGCCCATCCGGACCGCCACGCCCACGCCTGCGGTAAGCAGGCCCCTGGCGGCGTCGAAGTCGTAGCTGGAGCGCACGGGCGACGTCTTGAGCTCGCGCACGCGGCCGAGTCCGCCTCCCAGTTCGCCCATCAGCCTCATCCGACCTCTGAGCGCCACCTCCGGCAGAACGCTGACGGTAGCCGCCCACGGCAGCGAGTACGCGAACTCGGCGGGCTCCTCGGGCAGCGTGAGCGTCCACTCGAAGCGGTTCCCCTCCACGGACGCCTGCGCGGCGAGGGAGAGCCTCTCCCCCAACGGGAACCGGCGGCCGGCGACGAGCCGCAGGTGGACGCCACGCTCCCGGTTCTGGAAGGCCGAGCGCTCCCCGGTGGCGACCGTGATGTAGTCGGGCTGAAAGCGAGCCTCGAGCCAGCCGCCCCCGAACCCGGCGTACCAGGCTCTCCCCGCCCCCTGCCCGGCAACGCACGTGGGCATCCCGGTGAGAAGCCCTACCAGCACCCAAGCGTGACGCCATCGCATGACCGATCTCCGTCCAGCTCCGTTACGTGTGCCCGCCGAGGCCCCGACCCCCGGAGCTCCTGGGGCCGGCTGCGTGTCGGGCGTCAGCGTACCGGCAGCACGGCGCGGCGGCAAGGGAATCGCGCGGACAGAATCGCGCGGACCCGTGGCGCCCGGAGGTGACCCCCTCGACAGGTTCCATGGTCCGCCCTCAGCCGATGCGCTCGATTCTCCGGTCCGTCGAAGCCCGCGTCGGCGCTGGGGTGGGCATGAGCCGCCGCCGCCCGGACCACGTCCAGCTTGCGCCGGGCATCGTAGCGAGGCTCGTAACTCATGTCTCTGATCACTGTTACGGGACACTGGCATCCCCACGAACGGGGCGGATGGGTTATCATTCCTCTCATGAACGACCGCTCCGCCTACCCGACGCGGAAGCGCTCGTTGGGCGACGCGGAGCCGTCCGACACGGCCTCCCTGAGCCCCGCCGAGCGCTTCGAGATGGTCTGGCAGATCACCCTTCAGGCGTGGGCGTTCAAGGGCCTCGACCATGAACCGAGACTTCAAAGAGATGTTGCACGCGTTGTGCGAGGCCGGAGTGGACTTCATGGTGATCGGGGCTCACGCGGTAGCGGTCTACGCGAGGCCACGGGCGACGGGTGATCTGGACATCTGGGTGCGACCCACGCCCGCCAACGCCCGGCGCGTGTGGAGCGCCCTCGTGGCATTCGGGGCTCCGCTCCACGAGCTGACGGTCGAGGATCTGTCCACGGACGACGTGGTGTTCCATTTGGGCGTGGCCCCCAGCCGCATCGACATCCTGACCACCATCGGGGGCGTGGAGTTCGACGAGGCCTGGGAGCGGCGCGGAAGCGTGGAGCTGTGGGGCCTGTCCGTGCCCGTCATCGGCATGGCGGACCTCATTCGCAGCAAGCGGGCGGCCGGGCGACCGCGGGACCTTGCGGACCTGGCGGAGCTGGAAGGCACGAGCTGATGGACCCGCGAGGCCCGGAGGCCCCACAGCCCCTTGGGTCACCCGCCCCTCCCCCACTCGTACCCTGGTAGGACCCTTCCCGGACCGCCTCCCGGAAGGGCGCATCCGCCACCGTCCACACACCGTCCCCTCCTCCATGCGCCCCCTCGGCCTTCTCGGCTTTCTCCTCACGGTCGCGGCTCCCCTGGACGCCCAGATCATCCGGTCCGTGGCGCTGGAGGTGGACAACGACGCGTTCAACTTCTGGCACCACCGCAACGAGCGTCCCGACGAGCAGCTGGAGCTCGGCCAGGCCATCTACACGCCCGTTGACCCCCGCCCGCCTTCGGTGAAGTTCGGCGACTGGCTCACCCACGAGCACCGGCAGCACGCAGGTTGGCTCTACGCCGCGGTCACGGGGCGCCGCGTGGCGCCGGGGGGAGTCCGGGGGGGCGCCGTCCGGCCCCCACTTCTTCGTGGAGGCGGGAGTCGCGGGCGAGCTGGTGCTCCGGGACATCTTCCTGGACGCCGGCGACGGCCGGACCTTCGTCGCCGGCGAGCCCGGCAACTTCGTTGCCCTGGTGGCGGGAGCGGGCCGTCGGAGGCTACCCACCGAGGAGAGGCGCAACCGCCCGCTTGAAGGCGATACCGCCTTCCCCTCCTTGCTGCCCCCTGTTACGTTATACCGTCATACGGTATACTGCCCCAAGGAACCCGGCATGCCCGCACCGTCATCCCTTTCCATCCCGGTCTACCAGATCCTCCTCTCCCTGGCGGCGGCGGACGCCCACGGCTACGCGGTGATCCGCGACGTCCGCGAGCGCACGAACGGGGAGGTGGAGCTCACGGCGAGCACGCTCTACGGCGCCCTGCAGCGCATGCTGGACGACGGGTGGATCCGGGAGGTGGACAGGGCTCAGGCGGGGTCCGACGGCCCGCCCCGGCGGGTCTACGGCATCACCGACCTGGGGCGTGAGGTGGCCACGGCCGAGGCGAGGCGCCTCCACCGGGCCGCGACCCAGGCCCTGGACGTGCGGCTCCTGGACGAACGGGGCCTCACGCGCAGGACGCCGTGAGCGGTCCCGGGCCCGACGGGCGGCGACCCCGGCGGCCACCGCAACCCGGTCGCCACCTCGGGCGCGACCGCGGCACCGACCGCGACGGCCACCCCGCCGGCCACCCCGAGCCCCTCGCCGTCCGCGGCTATCGGCGCCTCGCCGAGCTCCTCGTGGGGGGGGAGCTGGACCCGGACCGGATCCGGGACATGGCGTCCGTGTTCGGCTCGCTCTGGGCCGAGGCCCGGGGCCGCCCGGCGGCCCGTATCCGCCTCGCCCTGCGGGACGTGGCGGGGCTGTGGAGGATCCGGCGCGGCGCCTGGAGCAGACACGCAAGCGACACGACAAATCTCGACGGGAGGGACGTGATGGGAGAGATGGGGAGGGACCTCAAGATCGGCCTGCGCGTGCTCTTCCGGAGCCCCGTGGCCACGCTGGCTGCCGTCGTGACGCTGGCCCTGGGCATCGGCGGCACCACCGCCGTCTTCTCCGTGGCCCACGGCGTCCTCTTCGACCCCATGGACTTTCCCGAGGCCGACCGGCTCGTCCTCGCCCTGGAGGAGAACACCGACGGAAGCCTGGGCCTCATCAGCTTCGACAACTACGTGGATCTCCGGAGCGAGGCCGGCACCTTCGAGTCCCTCGCGCTCTGGCGAGGCATTTCCGTGGCCGTGACGGGCCTGGGCGAGCCGGAGCGCATCCGGGGCGAGTTCGTGACCGCCACCTACTTCGACGTCCTCCGGGGCCGGCCCCTGCTGGGCCGGATCATTCGGCCGGGAGAGGACGTCACGGGGGGCGAGCGGGTGGCCGTCCTGGCCTACGGCTACTGGCAACGGCGCTTCGGCTCCGACTCCGAGATCGTCGGCAAGGCCGTCAACTTCAACAACCTGCTCCACACCATCGTGGGCGTCATGCCCGAGGGCTTCCGCTCCTACTGGGACGGGACGGAGGCGTGGATCTCCCTCCAGACCGCGCCGGGGGAGCTCTCCCGAGGGGCCAAGAGCTTCTTCGGCATCGGGCGCCTGGCGGAGGGAGCGGACCTCGCCGCCGCCGAGGCGGAGGTGGACCGGCTCATGGCGCGGCTGGCCGAGGCCTATCCCGAGGCCAACGAGGGCCGGAGCGCCAACCTGCGCCCGCTGTCGGCGTGGGTGGTGGGCGAACAGACCCGCTCGCTGGTATGGGCGCTCCTGGGCGCGGTGGCCCTCGTCCTGCTCATCGCCACGGCCAACGTGGCCAACCTCCAGCTCGCCCGGGCCTCCCAGCGCACCCGGGAGATGGCCATCCGCACGGCCCTGGGGGGCGGCCGGCTCCGGCTTCTGGCCCAACTCCTGGTGGAGAACGTGGCGCTGGCGCTCATGGGAGGCGTGCTGGGCGTGGGGGTGGCCGTCCTCATCCTCCGGGTCCTGGCGGCGGACGGCGCCTCCCCCTTCGCCGGCTTCGATGTCGAGTTGAACGGGGCGGCCCTGGGCGTGGCCGCCCTCCTGACGCTGGGCTCCGGCACCCTGGCGGGGTTGCTCCCCGCCCTGCGCGGCTCGGCGGTCCGGCCCGCGGGGCACCTGCGGGAGGACGGCCGCTCGGGCAGCGAGGGGCGGCGGTCCGGCCGGTTCCGCTCCGGGCTGGTGGTGGCCCAGATGGCCATGGCCGTGACCCTCCTGGTGGGGGCGAGCCTGCTCCTGCGCACGGCGGCAGCCCTCCGGGGCATCGAGGTAGGCTTCGACGCGGAGAACGTCCTCACCGGAGAGACCCGCCTGACCGCCCAGTCCTACCAGGACGAGGACAACCGGCGCGCCTACATGGAGCAGGTGGTGGCCCGCCTGGGCGAGATCCCCGGCGTGCGCGGCGCGACCCTCATCTACGGCATGCCCTTCTCGGGGGACGGAGGCTCCATACCCGTGCGGGCCGAGGGCTCGGACCTCGAGTGGGACCAGGTTCTGGTGGCGTCCACCCCCGCCGTGGCCGAGGGCTACTTCGACTTCATGGGTATTCCCGTGCTGGCGGGACGGGGCTTCCAGGCCAGCGACGGCCCCGGCGCCGAGTTCGCGCTGGTGGCGTCCCGGAGCCTGGCCGAGCGCGTCTACCCGGGCGAGGACGCCGTGGGCAGGATGCTGGAGACGCCCGAGGGCGCGGCCCGCATCGTCGGCGTGGTGGAGGACACCAAGAGCTCCCTCTCCACCGAGGTCGAGCCCACCCTCTACGTGTCCTACCGCCAGTCGCCACCCAGCCTGTTCAGCGTCCTCATCCGGACCGAAGGGAGGCCCGAGAGCTTCGAGCGCTCGCTGAAGGAGGCCTTCTGGTCCGTAGACGCCAACCAGCCCTTGTGGGAGATCATGTCCCTCGCGCAGCGGATGGCCGGGTACAGCAGCCAGGAGAGGTTCTTCTCCATCCTCCTGGGCGGCTTCGCCGGCCTCGCCCTGCTCCTGGCCGCGGTGGGCATGTACGGCGTCATGGCCTACGCCGTGGGGCGCCGCCGCCACGAGCTGGGGGTGCGCCTGGCCCTGGGGGCCGAACGGGGCCGCATCCTGGTCATGGTCCTGAGGCAGGGCGTAGGCCTCACCGTCGTGGGCGCCGTCGTCGGCCTGGGCGCGGCGGCCGCCGGGTCCCGCTACCTGGCGTCGGTCCTGTTCGGCGTGGAGCCCCTGGACGCGGTGTCGTTCATCGTGGCGCCCACGGTGCTGCTCCTGGTGGCGGGGCTGGCCACCTGGATCCCGGCCCGGCGGGCCACGAGGGTGGATCCGGTGGAGGCGTTCCGGGCGTGAGGCTCAGCGCCGGCTCGCCATCACCGCCTCACGATCCATGCACACCCCTGAAGTCCTGCCGCCGGTGCACGACGCCGAGGATCAGGACCCCCGAGGGACGAACTCGGTAGATGAGGCGGAACGGGGCGACAAGCAGCTCCCGGATCTCAGGGTCGCTCCGCTCCGGCAGGATCCGACCGCGCTCGGCAAAGCTCTCCAGGGAGTCGGCTGCTGTCAGGATGCGCACCAGGAGCCGCACAGAAGCATCGATGGAGTCCTGCGCGACGTAGGAAACCGCTCGGTCGAGGTCCTCAGTTCCCCGTCAGCCCAACCTACCCGGCGGCGCCGAGGGTCCGTTTCCGCCGGAGCCGCTCGGCAACCTCCTCATGGGGAACCGTCCGTCCGG
>DASWKP010000316.1:0-18209 GCA_036396575.1 Longimicrobiales bacterium
AGAGCTCGTCGAGCTGGAAGACGCCCGCCGAGTTGCTCATCTCGACAACGATGCGGATGGGCCTCTGTTCCCCCGCCCGGATGTGGACGGCCTCGATCGCCGCCGCGGAGATGGAGTGGATGGAGGGCGAGCCCGCCGCGAACGGGATCCGGGACCGCCCCTTGGCCATGTCCAGGGCGTCGGCGAGCCGAACCACACCCGCCTCCAGAGTCAGGGGCATACCTCCGGACCGGTGCGCGATGATGGCGTGCAGCACCTCCGAACGCAGGATGCCCGCGGTGCGGACGTCGTAGACCTCGGGCAGGATCTGCTGGAGCTTCTCCCGCGCCAGGAAGAGGGAGAACTCCTCGTGGCCGGAGCGATGGATGGACATGCCCACGTCGTGGAGGAGGGAGGCCAGCGCCACCACGACCTCGGCGTCGTGCCGGTCCATCCCGTAGTTCTCCTCCACTCCGGTGGTCACACCGGCATCCTGGAGCAGTCGGAGCATCCGCACGGCGATGTTCATGACGATCTTCACGTGCACGGGCCCGTGGTCCGTCATGTTCAGACGCTCCATCGCCGTCACGTTCGCCGAGATCCACAGCCCGTAGAGGTCGTCATCTGCGTTGACCCGCCGCATCACCTCCTGGAGCCGCGGATTGTGCCGGTCCGGGACGGTCATCGTCAGGCGGTGGGAGAAGCGGGCGTCCACCGTGCGGCTGACCGCGCCAGCGGAGGAGGTCTCGTCGGCGGACAGGGACTCCTCGCCGGACAGAGTCTCGTCGGGATGCGCGTCTTCGGTCATCGGCTGGCTACCCGGTGCCGGTGGAAGTCTGGTCCCACGCCTCGCTCAGCGCGCGGGGATCGGGCGTGGCCCGGATGTCCACCACCACGGTACCCACGATCTTGTCGTGGATGCACTGGCGGTTCGGGTCCCAGAACACCTGAGCGAAACCGAGGAGCCCCGTGGCGACTCCGGCGATATACCCGCCGGCGCGCTCGAAGGCCGACCACCACGTCATGGGCTCGCCGTCCAGGCGCAGCACCCGGATGCCCATGACGCGCTTGCCCACGGTCTGGCCTTTCCAGAGCGTGAGGAGCACGGTGAAGTAGACGCTCCACAGGCCGATGGCCGAGCCGAGCTGTTCCCAGATGTCCCGGAGAAGCGCCACCATCGGGCTCCCCGCGTCCTCCAGGGCCCGCTCCGCCCGCCGCCGCCGGGCTTCCTCGTCCTCCAGATCCTCTCGGAGGTCCACCACCTCCTCCGACAGGGACTCCAGCGTGTCCGCCGCCACGAGGGTCCGCACGCGCTCCCGCAAGGCTCGAACGCGGGCCTCATCTCCCACCTCGCCGAGGCCTTCCTCGCGGAGCAGCCGGGCGTACTCGGCAAGCGCGTCATCGTCGTCCATGGCCGCCACCTCGGTGGCCCCCACCGACCCCTCGGCATCCGCGTCGGGTTCCACGCCGGTGCCCGGCTCCCGTCCGGCTCGCCAACGGTCGAGCGCGCGCTCGAAGATGTCGTCGGCGTCGGCCTCCCAGGGCACATCCTCCACGGTTACGCTCGCCAGGAGATCCTCGAGCCCTGCCTCGTCGAGCCCCATGCCAGCCGCCGTCTCCAGCACGACGAGCGCGGCCTCCTCGGCCTCTTCCGCCGTCTCCGCCCCCGCCAGGTCGGAGACCGCTCCGATCCCGCCACCCAACCGGGCGAGGACCGACGCGGCGCGCCCGGGCGCCTGCCCCTCCTGGCTGGACATCCCGGTCCCGGGATTGGTGACGCCTCCCCCCTCATCCGTCGCGAGGCTGAAGACGAGCATGGCCACGCCCACCCCGGCGAGGATCACCAGGCCCAGACATCCCGTGAAGACCCTGAGCAGCACGGCCGCGGCCTGGCTCATGCTCGCGGACGGGCGCACGAAAGCCACCCGGACCAGGATCAGCCCCACGGTGCCCCACACGAGGACGGCGATGTCGCCCAGCACGAGGGTGAGGACCAGGATGACGACCAGGTCCAGCATCAGCGCCCAGAAACGCCTCCACGGGGGGGCCAGGGGGGTCCCCATGAGGTGCGGCGCGATCTCGAAGGCGTCGGGCGTGACGATCGTGCGGGGGTCGCGAATGTTGGTGGGCATATCGTCAGTCGCGCCGCGCGCCCGGACATCGGTCGGGCCTCGTTCGGGAGGGGGCGCCCAGGGGACTCAGGCAAGGACTCCGGCGACGACTCCGGCGCGGACTCAGGCGCGGCGGCGGACCCACAAGGCGACCGCCACCCCGGCCGCGGCGCCCAGGAGCGCGGTGCCGATGAGCGCGCGGCTGGCGGCGGAGCCCCCGTCCGGGGTCATTTCGAGGTGGTCGCCGGGATCCACGACCAGGGCATCCCGGTCGGGGCCTCCGGCTGCCGCCCGCCACTCCAGGCGGACCTCCTCCTCTTCCTCCTCCAGCTCACACGACGGGCACGTGATGAAGCCCTTGTGTCGCGCGGTGCGATTGGGATACTCCATCTCGGTGCCGCAGCGCGGACACGGGAGGCCCACGGGGAGAGGGCGGACGAGGTTGTACAGGGCTCCCTTGGACAGATCCAGGCTCTCGGCGAGCTGGTTCACACTGGCGTCCGAGCCCCAGTAGAGCTCGTTGGCCTGTTCCTGGAGAGCCGCATCGTCGGCGTGAGTCGGTTCCATGATCGGCTCCGGCTGGGCTTTCCCCGCCCGACGCCAGTCCGGGAACGTGGCGGAGCGGCGTGGACAGCGGGCACGGGTGACACGGGTTGACCCCAAAGGGGGTACGGCACAAACATAGCGGGCCCGCACCTCAATCGCACCCGGAGTGGACCGCGATGCGAGACCGGGACCGGTCGTACCTGGACCCGAACCGGAGTCACTCGTGAGCATCTACACCCGGACGGGAGACGAGGGAGACACCGGCCTGTTCGGCGGTGGGCGCGTCTCGAAGGACCATCCCCGGGTGGCCGCGTACGGCACCGTGGACGAGCTGAATTCCGTCCTCGGCTGGGCGCTGAACCTCGTCACGGATGACCGCGCCCGGCAGCGGCTCGGACAGGTGCAACACGACCTTTTTGCCATGGGCGCCGAGCTGGCCACCCCCCCCGCCGCGGGGGGGCGCAGGCGCCCGGAGACGCCGGACCTCCCTCTGGAGAGGGTGGGGGAGATGGAAGCCTGGATGGACGAGGCTGACCGGGAGCTCGAGCCCCTGACTCGCTTCGTCCTGCCCGGAGGGTCCGAGGGTGCGGCCGCCCTCCACGTCGCGCGGTCCGTGTGCCGGCGGGCGGAGCGGGCGGTGGTCTCTCTGGGGCGGACCGAGGCCGTACACGAGGGCGTCGTTCCCTACCTCAACCGTCTGTCGGACCTGCTTTTCACCCTGGCGCGGCTGGAGAACCTGCGAGCGGGAGTGCCCGACGTGCCCTGGCAGAAGCCGTGAGTTCCGCGTGATCCGGACCACCTTTCGGCGCGAGCTCGCGCCGGACCGCCATCTCCGAGGTGACGTGCGCATACCCGACGGCCCTCCACCCAGGTCGGCTATCCTCGTGGTCCATGGCTTCAAGGGCTTCAAGGACTGGGGCTTCTTTCCGTACGTGGCGGACCGCCTGGCGGCCTCGGGCCACGCCGTCGTGAGCTTCAACTTCTCCGGCTCGGGCATCGGATCGAACCCGGGGGACTTCACCGAGCTGGAGGCCTTCGCTCGGAACACCCTGTCCCGGGAGTTGGAGGAGCTGGCCCGGGTGACGGAGCTCACGTGCTCCGGAGAGATCCTGCCTCGACCCCCCCGGTCGCTGGGCCTCCTGGGGCACAGCCGCGGGGGAGGTGACGCGATCCTCCACGCCGCGTCCGAGCCCCGGGTGGGGGCCCTGGTCACCTGGTCCGCCCTGTCCAGCTTCGACCGCTGGACGGAGGAGACGCGCAGGGAGTGGCGAGAGAGCGGCCGCATCTACGTCATCAACAGCCGTACCGGCCAGCACATGCCCCTGGACGTCACGCTCCTGGAGGACTTCGAGGCGAACCGCGAGCGTCTGGACCTCGAGAAGGCCGCCGCTTCGGTCACGGCGCCCTGGCTCATCGTCCACGGCCGGGACGACCTCACGGTGGACGTGGGCGCCGCCGCCACGTTCGGCCGCCTCGCGCCCGGCTCCAGGATCCTGATCGTGGCGGGAGCCGGCCACACGTACGAGTCCCGGCACCCCTTCGAGGGCACGACACGCCAGCTCACCGAGGCCCTCGACGCGACCGTGGGCCACTTCGCCCGGCATCTGGGACAGGACACCAGTGTCTGACGACACCGGCTCCCTGCGCTTCCGCCGGGACGAGGGAGATCGCGGGCTTCACATGGAGCTGCGCCTCGAGCGCGCGGCGAAGAAGGCGGGCGTCCCTGGCGAGGGACTGGAGCTTCTGGCCCGGGCCCACACCCTGGCCATGGAGCCCCGGCGCACCCGATTGGGCGGACAGCGGCATCCCGACTTCCTGCACCCGGGGCGTAGCGCGCTCATCCTGCTCCTGGACGCCGCCGTCGCCGAGCCTCTGCTCCTGGCCGGAGCGACCCTGGCCGAGTCGGAGCGCGAGGATCTCAGAGTGCCCGGAGGCCGCATCGCGGCGGCGCTCGGCGAAGCCGTCGCCGGCTTCGTGACAGGCCTGCCCTCACCGGTGCCGGACGGCCCGGACCTGATGGAGCTTCTCGTCACCGCGGAAGACGGCGCCCGCCTGGTCGCACTGGCCGAACGCCTGGACCACCTCCGCCACGCCCACCTGTGGACCGACCTCGCCGCTCGGCGCGCCGCCCATGCCCAGGCGGTGGAGGTCTGGGCGCCGGTCGCCGCGCGTACGCACCCACGGCTGGCTGACCGCTATCGGTGGTGGATCGGGATGTTCTCCCGGCGGCACCTGTGACACCCCGGATCGGCCCGATTCGCCTTGCCCGACCCGGGACGTTCATCCATAGTATTCCGGTCCGTCACCGGTCGGCCGCGGCACCCTGTGGCCGGCCCCGTGACGGGGGGCGCGTCCGATCCGGGCGGCCACCGCTCGACCGCGAGTGAAGCCAAGACGGAGGCGGCATGACGTATATCATCACCGAGCCGTGCATCGAGACGAAGGACGCCAGTTGCGTCGAGGTGTGCCCGGTGGATTGCATCTACGACGGCGGCGACATGTACTACATCCACCCGGATGAGTGCATCGACTGCGGCGCGTGCGAGCCCGAATGTCCGGTCCAGGCCATCTTCCCGGACACGGACGTTCCCCCGGAGTGGACCAGCTACATCGAGAAGAACCGGGTCCACTTCGAGTGACTCCGTGGGACTCGCTTCAGTAGCCCAACTCTCGGAGCCTCTCCAGGGAGATCTCGCTCGGGACGGTTTCGCCCGGGCGCACGTCCTTGATACTCGGCCCCTCAACCTGCTTCTGCTGTCGGATCAGGATCAAGCCGGCTACGAGAACGGTGGCTCCGATGAGGCTGACGGTGATCGTACGTATGATGGCCTCCGGGTTCGGTTCGGATCGTCGACGCACGCGCCATGCATGGATCGTGCCCCCGCAAACATTTGTATCCTGACCCCTTAACTGGTTTTCCAACAAAGAATTACGGGACCAGACTCCCCCCGGTTACCGTTGCCGGCGCCTCGGATTCCCGAGGTCACCGCGCCCCTCCCTCGGAAATCCGCATGAACGCACGCGACCACATGAACGCACGCGACAGGGAGATGCTGGGCGCGGCCGCACGGGGAGAGCCCCTCGCGCTCGCGCGGGCGCTGGTGGCCACGCCGTCGGTCAACCCGGTCCTCTCCCCCGGGGGCCATGGAGAGGCCGCCATCGCCGAACTGGCCGCCGGTTGGCTGGAGGCGTGGGGTTACGAAACCCGGGTGGAAGAGGTGGCACCCGGTCGCCACAACGTCGTGGCTCACCTGGGGGACCAGGGGCGGACACTTCTCCTCAATGGACACCTGGACACGGTGGGCGTGGAGGGGATGACCGTGCCGCCTTTCGACGCTCTCGTCGCGGATGGCCGGCTGCTCGGGCGGGGCTCCTGCGACATGAAGGGGGGGGTGGCGGCCGCGCTGGCCGCGGCGGCCGCCCTGGCGCGGCACCGCCCCGCCTCCGGCAGGGTCATCGTCGCCCTCACCGCCGACGAGGAGCATGCCAGCCTCGGGATGCAAGCCGTCGTGGGGGCCGGCGTTCGGGCGGACGCGGCGGTGGTGTGCGAGCCCACGGACCTGGCCGTCATGCCCGCCCATAAGGGCTTCGTCTGGCTCGACCTGCTCTTCCTGGGCCGGGCGGCCCATGGCTCCCGTCCGGACGAGGGAATCGACGCCGTCCGTCACGGCGCGCTGTTCGTCGCGTCGCTCGACGCTCTGGCCCGGGAGCTGGCCGCGGAAGCGCCCCACCCCCTTCTCGGGCACGGCACGTTCCACGTCGGGACGATCCACGGTGGCACGGCCCCGTCGGTCTACCCTGCTGAGTGCCGCCTCTCCCTGGAGCGCCGGATCCTGCCCGGGGAGGGCATCGCGGCAGCCACCGAGCCGTTCCGCCGCGCCCTTGGAACCCTCAGCCGGGCGGAGCCGGACTTGAAGGCCGAGCTGACCGTGGGCCTGAGCCGCCCCGGCACCGAGGTGGCGCCGGACTCCGCGCTCGTGGTGGGGCTCCTGAACGCGCTCGAGCGGCAAGGGATGGACCGGCGCATGGAGGGGATGACGGCCTGGGTCGACGCCGCCTTCCTCAACGAGGCGGGCACTCCGGCCGTGTGCTTCGGTCCCGGAAGCATCGCGGAGGCCCACTCGGCCGACGAGTGGTGCGACGTGGGCCAGATCGAGACCTGCGCGCGAGTGCTGGAGGACTTCGCCCGCTCGTTCCTCGCGGGTGAGTGACCGCGGGCTGTCGGGTTGATGGGGAGGGGCCGGTGGAATAAGCTGAGTCTCTTCGATCAGCCTTCGAGTCAGCGGCCTTCGAGAGGGCCGGCCATGCGCACGACGTTCATCGCGCTGGCCGCCGTCCTGACCGGGACGGCGGCGTGCAACCATCCGGAGGCGGACGTGGCGGATCAGGTGTACGTGGGCGGAGTCGTGTGGACGGGGGAGGCCGGGGCTCCCACACACGAGGCCCTCGCGGTCCGGGACGGCCGCGTCCTGGCCGTAGGCACCACCGACGACATCCGAGCGCTCGCCGGGCCCGCGACCGAGGTCGTGGAGCTCGCGGGGCGCTCCGTGTTGCCCGGGTTCATCGACGCCCACACGCACTTCGTGAGCGGCGGCTTCCAGCTCTCCAGCGTGGATCTGCGGGACGCGCCGACGCCCGCGGAGTTCGCCCGGCGCATCGGAGCGTTCGCCGACGGAATCGAGCCCGGCGAGTGGATCACGGGTGGCAACTGGGACCACGAGCTCTGGGGAGGCGAGCTTCCCCGCCGGGAGTGGGTGGACTCCCTCACCCCGGACAACCCCGTGCTCGTTCAGCGCCTGGACGGGCACATGGCCCTGGCCAACACGCTGGCCCTGGAGATGGGAGCCGTGACGTCGGCGACGCCTGACCCGGCTGGCGGCGCCATCGAGCGCGCGGCCGACGGCTCTCCCGCCGGGGTCCTCAAGGACGCGGCCATGTCCCTGGTGGGGAGGGAAATCCCGGCCGCCACCGAGGCGGAGCTGGACCGGGCTCTGGAAGCCGCCGCCCGCCACGCCCTGTCCCTGGGCGTCACGCAGGTCCACGACATGGGCTCCTGGGCCCACCTGGAGACGTATCGCAGGGCGAGGTCGGCGGGGCGGCTGCCGCTCCGGATCTACTCGGTGGTACCGATGGAGACCTGGGAGCGCCTCCGGGACTTCGTGGCCGAGAGGGGCCAGGGCGACGACCGGCTCCGCTGGGGCGGCCTCAAGGCCTTCGTGGACGGTTCCCTGGGCTCCACCACGGCCTGGTTCCACGAGCCGTACGCCGACGATCCCTCCACGTCTGGCCTCATGACCACGGACACCGCGCAGCTCCGGCGTTGGATCATGGAGTCCGACGCGGCTGGACTCCACGTCATCGTCCACGCCATCGGGGACCGGGCCAACGACTGGCTCCTGGATGTCTACGCCGAGGCCGCCGAGCGGAACGGTCCCAGGGACCGGCGCTTCCGCGTCGAGCACGCCCAGCACCTGAGCCGGGAGGCCCTCGGTCGCTTCGGAGGCCAAAGCGTCATCGCCTCCATGCAACCGTATCACGCGGCCGACGACGGACGCTGGGCGGAGAAGCGCATCGGACCCGACCGGGTCCGCACGACCTACGCGTTCCGGTCACTTCTGGACCGCGCGGCTCTTCTGGCCTTCGGTTCCGACTGGACGGTGGCGCCGCTGGATCCCCTCCTGGGCATCGACGCGGCCGTGACGCGTCGGACGCTGGACGGGGCCAACCCCGGTGGCTGGATCCCGGAGGAGAGAATCACGCTGGAGGAGACGCTCGTGGCGTACACTTCGGGAGGGGCCCACGCCGGATACCTCGACGGCGTGACGGGCGTATTGAGGCCCGGGGCGTACGCGGACCTCGTGGTCCTCTCCCGCGACATCTTCTCCGTACCTACGGAGGACATCGCCTCCCTTCGGGTGGAGCGGACCGTGGTCGAAGGCAGGACCGCATATCTCCGGCAGGAGGGGAACTGATGGATCGGGACTCGCCCTCCGGCCCCGCGACACCGGCCGGTCCGGGTCCGGGCGAGCGCCAGCGCGTGGTCGACGCCCTGTGCGAGGCGTTCGCCGCCGATGCCGTCTCCATGGAGGAGTTCGAGCGACGTGTGGAAGTCGCACACCGGGCAGAGACCGAGGCCGAGCTCAGGGAGCTCCTGGCGGACCTGTCGACCAGCGCCAACCTCCCGGCCACCTCCAACGCGGCCCACTCCATGGTCCCGATGGAGCGGGTCAAGGACTATGCGGTTGTGGCCGGGGTGCTGGGAGGCGGGATCCGCCGGGGGAGTTGGACCGCCGCCCGAACCAACTGGGCCGTGGCGGTAATGGGAGGCTGTGAGTTGGACTTCCGGGAGGCCGCTCTACCGCCGGGGGTCACCGAGGTGAAGGTCTTCGCGATGTGGGGCGGGGTGGAGATCGTGGTCCCGCCTGACATCCAGGTGGAATGCTCGGGACTCGGAATCATGGGGGGCTTCGAGCACCTGGAGACGACGCCGTCCAGCGCGAGCCCGGACGCTCCGATCATCCACGTCACCGGCGTGGCCATCATGGGCGGCGTCGAGGTGTCGGTGCGGCATCCCGGCGAATCGGGCAGGGACGCCAAGCGCCGGCTGCGGGACGAGCGGCGCACGCGCAAGCGGCTCCTGCGCGAGAAACCGGACGACAGCGGGCCCTGAAGGCCCGCTCAGCCCGAGCAGTGCTCCTGGTAGACTGCCCTGAGGAGGTCCGCGATCTGGTAGGGCGTGCGCCCTTCGATCTGGTGCCGCTCGAGCATCCACACCAGCTCCCCACCCTTGAACATGGCCACCGACGGCGAGGACGGAGGGTATCCCAGGATGTACTCCCGAGCCCGCTCGGTGGCCTCCACGTCCTGGCCCGCGAACACGGTGGCCAGAGCGTCCGGCCGTGGCCCCTCCTGAAGCGAGAGGTAGACCGCCGGGCGGGCGGCGCCCGCCGCGCACCCGCACACCGAGTTCACAACCAGGAGAGTGGTTCCCGACCCGTCCTCCAGGGCAGCGTCCACATCCGCCGGGGTCCGGAGCTCCCGGAATCCGATGCGCGTCAGGTCCTCACGCATGGGGGCAACCATCATCTCGGGGTACGGCATCGTGGCGTGCTCCTCGGGTTCCGGGCGGTGGACGGGTCCGTGGCGTGAGTACAGGCGAGCCCGCCATCCGTTCCCGGACCAGCCGGTCGGGGGGTGCCCGCCAGGTCCCCCGGAAGCCCTACGGTGCCTCCGGGCCGTCCGCGTCGGCACCTCGCCCGAGGCGAAGCCAGGACGTCATCCGCGAAGGCACCCGCCGGAGCAGCGCGCGTTCCTCCGCGTCGAATTCCCCGGTCAGGGCGAAGCCTCCCAGGACGGCCATGGCCAGCAGGGACAGCTTGGGTACTACGAAGAGATCGGACACGGGCGTCGCCCTGGCCGCGACGAAGCCCGCCACCGACAGGGCCGCGGCGCGCCAGGCCGTCCCCGCGGGGAGGCTCCCGCTCCACACCCTTTCGACAGCCCAGAGCAGAGCCACGGCCCCGCCGACCGCGACGGCCAGCGTGGCGCCCGCAGCCCCCACGCCGCCGTAGCGTGGCACCAGCAGCAGATACGCTCCCACGGCCGCCGGAGGCAGGAGCCCCCCGACGAGCATCGTCAGGCGGTAACGGTCGGCAGCGGTGAGCACGAGGACTGAGAGCTTCACGCCCAGCATGGCCACCGCGCTGGGCAGCAGCAGTGACATCGGCGTCGCGGCGGGCCCGAACTCGGGCCCCATGATGAGGCCCACGATCTCCCCGGTGGAGCCCGAGGCCACCGCGGCCAGGGGAGCCAGGATCAGGAGCGTGCGGATGGAGGTCCGGCCCAGCGCCCGAGCGGCCTCGTGGTCCCCCTCCCTGGTCATGTGGCCCAGTGTCGCCAGGATGGGCATGGCGGCGGCGGCGCTGAGAAACGCCGGCACCAAAGCAAGTGACCGCGCCGCCCCGTAATATCCGGCCTCGGCCGTGTCGCGGGACAGCGCCTGGAGAAAGAAGAGGTCGGCGGACTCCACGAACCGGGTGGCGAAGGCGATGAACACCAGGGGGCCCGCCACGGCCACGAGGGGGCGAAACGACATCCTTGGCCCGCGAAAGGGTGAAAGCCGGATCCGGCGACGGGCGTAGGCGAGCTCCGCCATCCAGGAACCCACACCACCCAGGATCACCCCGTACAGACCGAGGCCGGCCTCCACCAGCGCCACGATCAGGACCATCCGCACGGTCCAGCGGAGAGCGCTGCCCCCTGCCCGGTAGCCGAACTGGCCACTTCCCACCAGGCCGGATCGGTACGCCACCGTCAAGCACGCGAAGAACATCTCCAGAGCCAGCAAGCGTACGTAAGGCGCTATGGCGGGCTCTCCCAGGAACGAAGCGATGGGCCCGCCCGCCACCACGACGAGCGCCGCGCCCGCGACCCCCAGCAACGTGTACGCGAGCACCACGGTGCGGATCGCCGCATCCCGCTGGTCCGCCTCACTGACCAGCTTTACGGCGGATCGGTTGAGGGGCGACGTCAGGGTCCACTGCAGCCACGTGACCATGGTTATGGCCAGGGCGAGGACACCGAACTCGTCCGGGTCGAACCGTCGGGTCAGGAAAGCGGTGAGTACGAGAGCCGTGGGCAGCGCGATGCCCTCACCGAGGAGGCCCCAGAAGGTGCCTCGCGCGAGATGTCCGAGGCGTTCACTCCCGGGACTGGTCGACGCTCCGTCTTCCGGGAGGCCGTCCCCGGCCATGGTCAGCGGGGGACCTGGAACGTCTCGTAGAAGGAACGCTCCATGTTGACGCTCCACAGGTCGTGGGACTCGCCGTACAGGTTTCGCACCGCCAGGAGCCCGGTGACCATGGAGTGGTCCTGATTATTGTACCGGTGCATCCCGTTGCGGCCGATGGTATCCAGGTTCTCTATCGTGTCCAGGAAACCGCGGATCGTGGCCAGGTTCTCTCGGTAGGCCGGATCGTAGACGGGGTAGGCATCGGGCTGCCGGATGACGAACCCCTCTTCCACCGCCGCGGACCCGGCGAGGCCGAGGCGCTCCAGCTCATCGCGCGCGAGTTCCACCAGGGCCTCGTCCCCCGATTCCCAGAGATCGTCCCCCTCCGTACAGAAGTACTCGAGGCCCACGGACGTGGTGTCGGCGTCCGGCACGAGGTCCTCGCTCCAGTTCTTGAAATTCTGGATGCGCCCCACGCGCAGCCCTGGCTCGTGGATGTAGATCCAGTTGTCCGGAAACAGGGACGGGTCCCGGATGACCAGGACGACGATGATGAAGGCCCGGTACTTGAGGTCGGCGGCGGCCCGGGTGACGTCCTCGGGTGGAGCCGGCCGAATCCGGGCGATGAGGTCGCGCAGGGCCATGGTGGAGATGACGTGATCCGTCTCGTAGGTCACCTCCCGACCTTCGCGGAGGCCCACCACCTCTTCGATGCGGTCGCCCTTCCGACGGAGTTCCGTCACCTCGACGCCGGTGACGATCCGGCCTCCGGCACCCGCCACCACCTCGGCGAAGCGCTCCCACATCATGCCCGGTCCCAGGCGGGGGTAGCCGAACTCCCGGATCAGGGACCCCTCCCCTCCTCCGCCCCGCAGGGCATCCACGACTGCCCCAGCGAGAGACAGCTTGCGGATGCGCTGCGCTGCCCACTCCGCGCTGATCTCGGTGCACTTCAGACCCCAGACCTTTTCGGTGTAGGTCTCGAAGAACACTTCGAAGAGGCGACGCCCGAACGCCCGCACCACCCACTCCTGGAAGTTCTGGGGCTCGGGGCGCCTGCGCAGCCGCTCCGCCATGTAGCTCAGTCCGATGCGCAAGCTCTCGACCGGACCGAGGCCCGCCAGCGCGTCCAACGGCTCCAGCGGGTACTTGAAGAAGCGGTTCCGATAGAAGATGCGAGACAGGCGCCGGGTGCGCCGGAACTCCGCTCCCAGCATCTCCCCCCAGAGGTCCTCCACTTCGGCGACCTTCGTGTAGAAGCGGTGCCCGCCGATGTCGAAGCGGTAGCCCTTCCGCTCCTCCGTGCGCGCCAGCCCGCCCATGAGGAGGCCTTTCTCGACCACCAGGGGTGCCACCCCGAATCGCACCAGCTCCAGCGCCGCGGTGAGGCCCGCCGGGCCCGCGCCGATCACCAGGGGGCGCGAGGGCGGGCCATCCAGGGCACCGGCCTCCCCCTTCCCGGGCAGGCTCGATGTCCGGGCCTCCGCGAAACGGCCGCGGCCGGCTTCGGGCGAGACGATCACGGTGGGTGGCGGCAATCCATCCTCGGTGGGTCGGGGTCGGAGGCCACCCATGCGAGGCGCAGGGGGGGGGCCAGCCAGCGCTCGGGGGCCCGGGAAGATGTCTCCTCATTGGGGGCGAAGGCAAGCGCGCCGCTGCGCCGAACGGTCGTTTGCACCCCATGGGCACGGGTGACAGATTCGCTCCATGCCGCCCGCCACGGAGATCGTACGCCTGATCGTGAACGGAGACCCCTACGAAGTGGGGGTGCCGTCACACTTCACCCTGCTTGAGACCCTCCGATACATCCTGGGACTCACGGGCTCGAAGCAGGGATGTGACAAAGGAGACTGCGGCGCGTGCACGGTGCTCCTGGACGGGGAGCCCATCCTGTCCTGCATCCTGCCCGTCTTCGAGGGTGAGGGCCGAGAGATCGTCACGGTGGAGGGTCTGTCCCGCGGAGATGAGCCTCACCCCCTCCAGGACGAGTTCGACCTGAACGGGGCTGCGCAGTGCGGCTTCTGCACGCCGGGGATCCTGTGCTCGGCGGCGGCCCTCCTGGCCCGGAACACCGAGCCCACCCGTCGCGAGATCCAGGAAGCCCTCGCGGGTAATCTGTGCCGCTGCACCGGGTACACCAAGATCTACCAGGCCGTCGAGCAAGCGGCGGCCAGAATGCGCGGTGGGGGCGGGGCAGCCTGACCGGCTGCCGTCACGTTTCGCCGCCCTCCGGCAGGGACCCTCTGGCGGGGTCCTCCACCTCCTTCCTTCTGTTCGCATCGTACCACCACGCTTCGGCGAAGAACCCCATCGCCACGGCGGCTTGTGAGAGGGCCAGGAGGCTCGCGAGGAACACGCCCCTCCCACCTCGCTCCCCCTGGCGAAACGGGAGGCGGAGCATGTCCATGTAGAAGGAGGCCGGCTCCGTGCGGACAATCCCCTGCCCCCGTGACTCGTGACGGCGCCGGTAATAGACCGCTCCCCTGCCGTAACTGAAGTGCTGCTCCCAGAAGGAGAGGGGCCCCAGGGGATGGGCATGCCCCACCACCGCGTCGGGAACGTAGCGGAGCGTGTGTCCCAGGTGGACGGCCCGGTCACACAGCTCCCGGTCCTCGGATGTCGGCACGGGGATCGTCTCGTCGAAGCCGCCCAACTCCTCGAACACGTCCCGGCCCAGAGCCAGGTTGTTCGTGGTGAAGAACCGACAGTCCGCGGGGTCGCGGTTGAAGTAGGCGTACAGATAACTCGCAAGAATCTGGCTCGCGGTGGAGTAGGGGTTCTCCGGCATGGCGTGGGTGATTCGGCCTCCCAGGATGGCTCGGGGATGCATGGCGTGCGCCAGGACCAGCCGCTCGACCCAGTCGGCCTCCGGCAAGCAGTCGTCGTCCGTGAACAGGACCAGCCGCCCGTCAGCCGCCGCCACCCCGGTGTTCCGGGCGGGCCCGGGACCTCCTCGCTGGCGGCGGGCCAATCTGACGTCCAGCCGACCGGCAAACTCCTCCCGGAGCCCCTCGTAGGGCACCTCGCTGCCGTCGTCGACCACCACCACCTCCAGGACGTGCTGGTCGTACGTCTGCACCGCCAGCCGCTCGATGCAACGGCGTACGGCCCGGGGGCGGTTCCGGGAGGCGATGACCACGGAGACCGCGCGGCTCACGGATCCGCCTCGTTCGCGGCCCCGGGCAGCGGGCCCGCGATTCCCGCCACCACCACGGTCTTGCCGTCACGGGCCGAACGGCGCACCGCCTCGACCACCGCAAGGGCGCGCAGGCCGTCCACGAGGTCCGGAGACCCGGACCGACCGTCCCGGACTCCAGCCACGAACGCCTCCAGAGCGGGGCGATACGAGGGCTCGTGGCCGGGAGAAAAGTGGCGGCGGAACCGATATGGGTGAAGCAACGCGCCAGCCCACTCGACCGCTGCGCGGGCGGCGCCTCTCGGTCCTCGTGCTCGCCCGGCCTCCGGGCCCGTGGAGTCATAACGCGCCACCCCGAGCTTCCCGCCGGACCCGAAGACGTCGATGCGATCCTCGTCGACCGAGGCCATGGAGAAGAGACACTGGACCGTCACTCCCCCGGTTGTGCGGAGCTGAGCGGTCACCGACTCCTCCCGGCCCCCCGGATCCGACGCGCCCAGCACGGCTTCAAAGGGGTCCCCCAGAACGAACGGAATCAGGTCGAGGTGGTGGACGCCCAGGTCAAGCAACGCGCCGCCGCCCTCACCGGGGAGGTCACGCCAGCCGCCGGTCCGGCCGGGTGCCCGCGAGGCCCCGACCGAAAAGGTGGACCGGACCGCGATCACCCGCCCGACCCGACCGGTCGAGACCTGCCTCCTGAGGGCCCTCACCAGGGGATTGAAGCGGTAGTTGAAGCCCACCATGCCCACCAGGCCCGATCGTCTCCAGGCCCCCACGAGGCCTGCCGCCGCACAGAGGTCCGCGGCAATCGGCTTTTCCACGTACACGTGAAGCCCCCGCGACAGCGCCAGTTCCGCCGCCGGTGGGTGGAAGTTCGGAGGAAGGCTGATCACCACCGCATCCACCCGCTCCGGATCGAGGGCCTCCTCCCAGGAGGCGAACGTCGGGGCCCCGGTCTTCGCGGCGGCTACCTTCCGCCGCTCGGGGTCGGTGTCGGCGACGGCGGTGATGCGCACGCCCCGGAGACCCATGAGGACCCGGGTGTGGACCCTCTCGGCGACCCAGCCATAGCCCAGCAACGCGACCGCGAGGGGCGTGGTCACCGCGACCCCTCGCGAAGGCAGACCGTCGGCTCGTTCGGCTCGACCATGACGCGCTCGCGTGAAAGGGTTCGTCGGGGGTCCGGACTCGGACCTTCGAGCCTCGGGTTGCCGAACATTGCCGGACCCATCCGGGGTCGCAAGGGAGAGGCGATCCGACCTCGCGGTTGCCGCCGGCGGACCGGCACACGACCTTGTCGCGCCATGTCCGAGCTGACTCCTCCCCCGCCTCCCTTCTTCATCGTCGGGTGTCCGCGCAGCGGAACCGGGCTGCTCCGAGACCTGCTCCGATCCCATCCCAACCTGGCGATCCCTCCCGAGTCCCACTTCATCCCTTCCTACTTCAAGGCCTTCGGAAACCCCTCCGGCCCCGGTGCGGCGCGGCGTCTCGGCAGGCGAATCCTGTCCGTGCCCCATGTAGCCCTGTGGGGGTTGGACGTTCCCGAGGACGCCTTCGATGGTTGCGCGTGCTTCTCCGAGATCGTGGAGGTCGTTCACCGGGCGTGGGCGGAGCGGGAAGGAAAACCCCGTTGGGGGGACAAAACGCCTCAGTACGTCGAGCACCTGAGGCTGTTGTCCGACCTCTTCCCCCGGGCTCGCTTCGTTCACCTGATCCGGGATGGTCGCGACGTGACCCTCTCCTGGCTCCGAACCCACTTCGAGCCGGAAAACACGTTTACCGCCGCCACGTTCTGGGCAAGAATGGTGGGAGCGGGCAGGGAAGCGGGGCAGAGCCTCGGTCCCGATCGGTACCTGGAGGTCCGCTATGAGGATCTGGTTTCCAATCCCGAGCCGGAGCTGCGGCGTGTCCTGGACCATCTCGGTGAGCGTTTTCAACCGGAGGTTCTCAAGCCGAGTAGACTGCTGCCAACCTGGCCCATCAGGGACCATCTTGTCCGCCGACCTGACTCGGCCTCACGGGATCGCGTGGTCGCGACCAGCGTGGCGCGATGGCGGACGGCGATGTCCAGGAAGGACCGGATTCTGGTGGAGTCGGCGGCAGGCGCCGTCCTCGAGGAATTGCGCTACCCGGTCGAGGGGCTTGCCCGGAGCGTGGGCGTCCCGGAGCGGGTCGGATGGCGCATCCACCATTACGTTCGCTACGTCTACTACAGGCTGCGAGGGAGAACCCTGCGGAGGAGCTTCGTGCTCAGGGGCGCCGCGACGTTGGGGGGGGCCGCGCTCCTGGTCCGCGCGCGGTCCCTGGCGAACCGCCTTTGAGCGGCGCGCCCGATCTGTCGGCGGTGCTCTTCACCGTCGACACGCTCGAGCCCTTGCTGCCCCTGCTGCGGGCGCTGACCCAGCAGACGGCGGCGAGCCGGATGGAAGTCGTCCTGGTGTCGCCGGCCGGAGAAGGGTTGGAGGTGCGGCCCGATCTGCTGGCCCCCTTCCACTCGTGGACGCGCGTGACCTGCGCGCCCCCCCCCGTCCACGGGGGCGGCGCGAGAGCCCGGGGAGCCCGGGCCGCCGCCGCGCCCGTCGTGGCCTTCTGCGAGGATCATAGTTTTCCCGAACCGGGCTGGGCCGAGGCTCTCATCCAACGCCACCAGGAGGGGTGGGTCGCGGTCGCCCCCGAGATCGTGTGCGGCAATGCGGACCATCCCGGAAGCTGGGCCATGCTCTCCATGACCTTCGGTCCCTACGTCGATCCCGTCGAGGCGGGCGAGACGAATGCGCTACCGTGGCACAACACGAGCTACAAGAAGGAGGCGTTGCTGGCTCAGGGAGAATCCCTCGACCTCCTTCTGGAAGCGGAAGGGATTCTCCAGGAGCGCCTCAGGGCCCGGGGCGGCCGTCTCTTCCTGGAGCGGGCGGCGCGCACGCGACACGCGAACGTCTCCCGCCTGTCCTCCTTTTCACCGGACTGTTACTGGGGCGGGCGGCTATACGGGGCCGTGCGCAGCGCGGATTGGCGGTGGTTTCGCCGGCTCTTCTACGCGGCGGCGAGCCCCGCGATCTGGCTGAAGCGAGCCCACGGGTCCCTGAGGCACGCGTTCCGGATCGAAGGGGGAGGGAGGGTCCCGGGCCGTTACATTCCGGTCATCGTCGCGTGCGAAGCTGTCGCTGCGATGGGTGAGGCGGTGAGCTACGTCACGGGCATGGGTCGCGCGGCGGAGCGGAAAGGCGAGATGGAGGTCCACCGCTACCGCCACATGGCGTCGAACGACCCGGCGAGGGTCACGCTCTTCTCCATGCCACCCGGGGCCGATTGACGGCCCCCAGCCTTGCCGGCGACCCGGGATGCCTTGACTATTGGCAAGGGGTCCGCACTCCCTCGCGCAGCCGCTCCCCCTCCATCTCCACCCCAGCTTTCATGGCCGACACGCCCCCCGACGTCGGGCCCGATCTGACGATTATCGGACGGCGCCAGCGGAAGATCGACGGCCTGTCCAGCGCGACCGGGCGGACCGTGTACACGGACGACATCACGCTGCCGGGTATGCTGCACGGCAAGATCCTGCGGAGCCCCCATCCCCACGCGGACATCCTGTCCGTCGACGCCTCGGCTGCCGAGGCACTCCCGGGCGTGCGTGCGGTCATCACGGGCCGGGACCTTCCGGTGGCCTACGGCATCATCCCCTGGACACCGGACGAGACGGCGCTCG
>DASWKP010000317.1:0-5854 GCA_036396575.1 Longimicrobiales bacterium
GTGTCCGGGGACGTGGCGCTCTTCAAGGATACCGGCATCTTCGAGGCGCACGTCATCTGCCACGAGTTCGTGCACCGGAAGGGGTACTGGAAGGAGCTCCACGCCCAGGCCCTGGCCTTCCTGGCCCTGCGCAACTCCGGCGAGCCCCTGCTCGTCCAGGCGGCCCGGGCCGAGCGCCTTCACCGGCAGCTCCGAACGCTGGCGGGAGACGATCTCGATCGTTTCAACGAGATGGTGGACGCGGCCGACCTCCGCCCCGAGCTGAAGGAGGAGTTCCACAAGCTGCGCCCGGTGCCGGGAGCCTACGAGTCCGCCGTCGGAGTGGTCATGCGGAAGCTCTATGACGAGCGCATGAAGATCACCGGACAGAACGGCCTCTCGGACTACGACGAGGGCTTCACGAACTTCCTCTACACGTTCTCCTCCAGTAAGCAGGCCCGACAGCCGGCCCACCACGCGGACATCTGAGGTCAGCGACGGTCGAACACGGGGTTCGGGCCGCGCGTAGTGCTGGGTAGAGCTCACCTCGATTCTGGCAGCCCGCGAGCGTTCCCATGTACAACGACTGCATGTTCTGCAACCGGCCTCTGGGAGCCAACGAAGTCCTGGAGACCCTTCCCGTGGGTCGCCGCCTGGCCTTCGACTCCGCCAAGGGCCGCCTGTGGGTCGTGTGCCGACGCTGCGAGCGCTGGAACCTGGCCCCCCTGGACGAGCGCTGGGAGGCTGTGGAGGCGTGCGAGCGCATGTTCCAGGAGACCCGCCTCCGGGTGTCGAGCGAGAACATCGGCCTGGCCCGACACTCTGAGGGGCTGGATTTGGTCCGGATCGGAAGCCCCCTCCGGGGAGAGTTCGCCGCCTGGCGCTACGGCGACCAGTTCGGCCGACGACGGAGGAAGGCCTTCATCTACGGGGCGGCGGGTGCGGCGGTCTTCGGGACCATCGTGGTGGGCGGGATGGCCACCGGCATCCTGAGCGGCGCCGTTCTCGGTCAATCGGGAAACTTCGTGAACATGTGGATGAACGGGCGTACTCGGATGAAGGTGAGGACCCCGGACGGCCGCCTCCTCAAGCTCAAGAACCCGCACATCCTCAAGGCCCGCATCCAGCAGGTCGGGGAAGGTTGGGCGGTCACGTTCAAGAAGGGCCGCAAGGTCGAGGTCTTCGAGGGTCCCGAGGCGGAGCGCGTCGCCGGCCTGCTCATGACGCGCCTCAACCATGCGGGCGGCAGCAAGAGGCGCGTCCAGGACGCCGTGGGCCAGATCGAGCGGCACGGGCACCCGGAGCGCTTTCTGGACGCCACCGTCCGTCAGCTCGGCCGGGGCCAGCTCGGGGGAGGAAAGGGGATCATCTCGAAGATCGAGGCCGGGACCAAGCTGGCGCTGGAGATGGCGCTCCACGAGGAGCGGGAGCGCCGTGCCCTCGATGGGCAGCTTCGGGGGCTGGAGATCATCTGGCGGGAGGAGGAGGAGATAGCCGCCATCGCGGATGACCTGCTCCTGCCCGAGGGTGCCCGCGACCGGATCGAGGTCTTCCGTGCGGACGACGACCCGGCGCGCTGACGCCCGTCAGAACAGCTCACACTGTCCCGCCGGAGCCGGTCGGCGGAACGCGGCCACCGACAGCTCCGGCGCCTCGGTTCCAAGGCCCGCCCTCCGGCACGCCACCTGGAACATCTGCTTCACCTGGGCCGCGAACGGGCCCTCTCCTCGAGCCCTCGTTCCGAAGGTTGGGTCGTAGAGCCTGCCTCCGTGGAGTTCCTTCAGGCGGTTGAGGACCTTCTCCTTGCGGTCCGGGAAGTGCTGCCCCAGCCAGCGCTGGAAGAGGGGCGACACGCCCAGGGGAAGCCGGAGCATGAGCCAGCCGGCCCCGGTCGCGCCGGCTGCGGCGGCGGCCTCGAGGATGGCGGGCAGCTCGTGATCCGTAAGCCCCGGAATGACCGGAGCCACGTTGACCGATACCGGGACCCCCGCCGCGGCCAGCGTGCGGACCGCGTCCAACCGTCGCGCGGGCACGCTCGTGCGGGGCTCCATGACGCGCTGGAGGTCGTTCCTCAGGGTGGTGATGGACAGCGTCACCGAGACCGCGTTCCACGCGGCCAGCTCCGACAGCAGGTCCACGTCCCGCGTCACCATGTGGTTCTTGGTGACGACCGCCACGGGGTTGCGCGCCTCGGCCAGGACCGCCAGCACGCTCCGGGTGACGCGAAGCCGCCGCTCCAACGGCTGGTACGGATCCGTGACCCCGCTGAGCATGAGGGGTTGGGGTTTCCAGCGCGGCGAGGACAAACGCTCCCGGAGGAGCCGGGCCGCGTCCTCCTTGACGACGATCTTCGTCTCGAAGTCCAACCCGGCGGAGAAGCCCAGGAACTCGTGGTTGGGTCGGGCGAAGCAGTAGACGCACCCGTGCTCGCACCCCCGATACGGATTGACGCCCGCGTCCAGCGGGACGTCGGGACTCCGGTTCGTGGCGATGATGGACCTGGTGCGGTCCCGGAAAACCTGCGTGCGAGGCGCCGGATCATCCTCGTGACTCCACCCGTCGCGCTCCATCGAGAGGGTCTCGAAGCGGTTGGGAGGGTTGTGGGACGCTCCACGGCCATGAATGGGTCTGCTGTCCATGGGACAGCCATACCCGACGACCGGCGGGATGTTTCGGTGTATGTTCGGGTTTCCTCTCACCGGGCTCCTGGACAGAGAACGACCCCGCCGGAAGCCGGCGGGGTCGTGGGCCAGGACGCGAGTGCGGTGAGGTGCGTCAGGCCATCTCGATGTCGTAGCAGATCCGCCAGTTGGCGAGGTTCTCGGGGTCGTCGGAGCCCTCGTCGCCGGGTGCGTGGCGGCCGACCCACTCCTCCGGCGGGCCGGTAAACTCCTTGCGGTACGGGTCGAGCTGGTCGTTCTTGCTGAAACGATCGAGCTCCTCGCCAAAGAGCTGGACGGTCAGGCTCGGACCCGGCTCTCCCTCGAACATCACCTGGTCGATCTTGTCCACTTTGTTGAAGCGCGGGTGGTCCGAGATCTCCCAGTGACCCTCTTCGGGGAGCCTGAACTCCACGATCTGGTTGCCCGTCTCCACACGTGTGTGGAAGAAGAACTCTCCGTACTGCTTGAAGAGCTGCTTGTAGAAAGGCTCGAGCTGGTCCTTGATCTGAATCCAGCGCAGAGTCACCCGGATCTTCGCCATCGATTTCTCCTGTGGGCAAGTGCGGCGCGATCATGAATAGGCGGACGATGGAGCCGGGTCAAGACATCCCCGTCGCGGGGGGGGAGTCGACGGCTGGAATCGGCTGCGGGAGAGAGTGGCTTGCGCTATCTTCAGCGTATTCCGTCCGCTCCTGATCCGAGGCCACACGTGCTGGTTCGATCCGATCCCGGTCTCCTCGTCCTCGTCCTCGTCCTGTTGGCGCTCCGGCCCGAAGGTGTCCCGGCCCAGCGGGTGGTCAACTCATGCTTCACTCTGCATAGCGAGACCGAGGAGTGGGGTTCGCTTCCCGATTCGGTGCGGATCCTCATTCATGACGCCGCCATCCCGCCGAGCCCAGATCCGCTTCCGGAGCCCACTCCAAGGCAGGGAGGTTGGGCCATGGCGCTCGGTCGCTTCGTGTCGCCGTCCCACCTGCTCGTCCTGGTCCCCCGGCAGCAGGGTTGGCTCAACGTCCTCTTCGAGCCGGGGAGTGAGGTGATGGAAGGCCAGGCCTGGGAAGCGGACGGGGGTAGACCCACCCGCGAGGAAGCCTGGCGGGTGGAGGCCCGTCGGGTGACCTGCCCACGTGCCCGGTGACAGCCCGAGCCCGGTCGCGCGCGGGGTCCTTGTCCGAGGGGCGGGGATCAGCCTACTATAGGAGTACGGGGGGCGGCATCGCCGCACTCCCGGAGACCGGTACTCAGCGGTCTCGCCGGCTCGCCCGGCCGGTTCACCGGCCGGTGGCAGCGTAGGGGAGAGAACCTTCCTAGCCGGTACTCACGCTTCGCTTCTCCCGACAATTCGCCCGCGCATGACGTGTCCCCCATGGGAACGTCACGCTTTCGCGTCATCCTGCCTCGTCCCGGGGGGGCCGGGGGCAAGGTGGGCGTGGGCGGGTTGTCGGGGAGAGGGAGAGGCGCTTGCCATGTCCTATCGCTTTCGGTACCTCGACTGGAGGGGAGTCGAAGTCGACATCCACACGCTGGAACAGCTCCAGCAGCACATCCGGCTCAAGTGGATCAGCTCCATGACCCTCCTCCACGACGCCCTCACGGGTGAATGGGCTCCCGCCCAGTCCCATTCGATCTACCGGCTGATCACGGATCCGAACGTGGAGATCCGTGACCACATTCCTGAGGTGTGGCCCGAGGAGGCCCCGGGTGCCGGGGATGCCCCGGCGGCTTCCCAGGTAGGGCACACCGCTGTCGAGTCGGTCCCGCACGGGGCGCCCTCGCCGAAGGCCGGCACCGTCAAGCCGAGTCCGGTCGAGCCCGACTGGGCGCGCTGGCCCGAGCCGGACGCCACACCGGGCCTCGGGGCCGGGGCGGACGGATTCTCCGACCTGGACCTGGACGGGCCGGCCCTGACCCTGGAACTCCCGGAGGACACTCCTTCGCCGGAGGATGTGATCAAGGAGCTGATGGAGGAGCGGGAGCGCGATCGGGAGCTGCCCTCGGAGGACTTCGTGACCCTGAATACCAGCCAGCATCTGCGCCGGTGGAGCGAGGACGAGGAGGATGGTCCGGTGGCCCGGCAGCGGACCGGCCCCACGACCGATCAGCGCCTCCGTCCCAGGGAGCGTTGGTCGCTGCCCGCGGAACAGCAGGTCATGCACGGCGGCCGGAGGACCGACCCACGACTTCGCGCACCCATGGGGGAGGCGCCGGCGGTCGCGCACCCGGGCGGGTCGATCCGAGCTGATTCCGGGAGGGGCGGGAACCGTTGGCTCCTGTTCGTGAGCGCCGCCGCCGCCGTCATCTTCGCCCTCGCGGCGCTGTACACGGCCTTCGGCGGGCCGGCCCTGCCCTGAGCACCTGAGGGCGGGCCGGTTGGCCGATGCCTACCGGATGGGGAGGCGCACCGACAGTTGGTGGGTGACCACCTCCACACCCTGCAGGGTCAGGGGTCCGCTGGGGGCGATGATGAAATCGGCGAAGGCCAGCGCTTCCGCCCGGGCGCCGACGAAGTCCACTCCGGGGCGTCCCGTTCCGTGGGTCAGGCGACCCGCGTAGCGGAGCTCCACCTCGTTGAACCGGACCACGCCTCCCAGGCTGGGCGTCCACTCGGCCCAGTTCTCTCGCTGGGTCCGGTGCGTCTTCTGGACATGGTCGAACTGCTCCAGCTCGTAGTCGTAGGCTCGCACCTGCAGGCCGGCCTGGAATCCCCACCGCTCCGTCTCCCGGCCCACGCCGAAGCGCAGCAGCACGTTGGAGAAGAAGAACTCGTTGTCCACGGTGCGGTCGCCGGGCTTCAGGGTCCCGCCCCCCGGCACGGCGATGATGGAGTCCGCCTCGGACCAGGTGTCGCTCCACACCGGTTCGAAGATCACGTCCACTCCGAAGCTCAGGGGTCCCTCCTCCCGAGCCAGGCCCACGCCGAGGTTCCACGCCCACGTGTCCCCCGGGTCCCTGGGGATGTTCTGGATCTGGTAGTCCGGGATCTTCGGGTGGTCTTTGCGGTTCACCGTGACCAGGCCTCCCAGCCGCCATCCGGTAGGCGTCAGAGGGGCCACGTAGCCCCCATGGAGCCCCCAGGTCCGGGTCCAGTCCCGCTGGGTTTCCACCTCCGTCCGGACCTCCGCGCGCTGCTCGTCCTCGATCCACTCCCACACCAGGTTCCGTACTTCGTGCGTCATCCGCTTGCGGTTGTGCAGAAGGAGCAGCTCCCAGCT
>DASWKP010000318.1:0-9198 GCA_036396575.1 Longimicrobiales bacterium
GACGTCGTAGGCCGTACCCTGGGCGCCGATGATCTCCCCCGCGTCGGAACGCAGCGGGAGGGCGTTCACGACCAGAGAGACCAGGGAGCCGGACCCGGACACGTACACGGTCTGGTAGCCCTCGGTGGACCTTCCAGACAGATTCCGACCGAACTCCTGCAGGTCCCGCTCCACCAGGTCCGGGCGCACGAAGTCCGCGAACGGCCGGCCCAGCATCTCCTCCAGGGAGTACCCGAGGCTCCGCTCCCAGGCGGGGTTCAGGTAGGTGAAGCGGCCCTCGTTGTCGCAGCGCCAGATGAGGTCGTGTGAGGTCTCCACCAGGTCGCGGTACTTGACCTCGCTTTCCCGCAGGGCCCGCTCCTGCTCCTTCCGCCCGGTCACGTCCCAGACCTGGAGGACCACGAACTCGGCGCCCTCGAACTCGAGCCAGTTGGCGTTGATCCCCACCGGGGTCCGGCGCCCACCGGCCCCCACGATCTCGGCTTCGGACACCAGGCGTCCCTGCCGCCGCAAGCGCTCACAGTATCCGGTCCAGGATTCGGCATCCAGATCGGGACGGAGGTCGAAGAGGCGCCGCTCCAGGAGCCGCGTCCTGGGCTGGCCCGTGAGTTGGCATGCCGCGTCGTTGGCGTAGATGATGGTGGCGTCGGGCTGGACCCAGAGAACCCCGTCGCCGGAGCGGTCCACGGAGAACTGTGCGAACCGCCAGGCCTCGTGGAGGCTCTTCTGCTCGGTGATGTCGATGCCCGAGCGGAGGGTGCCCACGACATCCCCCGCCTCGTTCCTCAGGACAGCTTCGTGCCAGGCGAAGACGCGCGTCTCGCCCGAGCGGGTGAGGACCGGGCTCTCGCGGCTAACGCCGTTCTCCCCCCCTCCAGCGATGAGCCGTGCGAATTCCTCCCTCAGCTCCGCGCGGGACCCCTCGGGATGGCACGTTTCGATCCAGTCGGCGCCCAACAGCTCGTCTTCGGCTTCATAGCCCAGCATGGCGAGCCCCGCGCGGTTGACCACCGTGACCCTCCCCTGGACATCGAGTCCGAGCAGGAGCACCTCCGCGACGTCGAGGTAGCGCTGGGCCCGCTGACGCTCCTCTTCCAGCGCCTCCCGCGCCAGAAGGTGGTCCGTGAGGTCCGTAACGACTCCCATGGTGGCGGGCCGCCCGTCGAGGGCAACGGGCCGGACCGCGAGGATCACGTCCCGAACCGCACCACCGCGGGCGAGAAGGCGGCACCGGAAGGGGCCTGGATCCTCGCCCCTCGTGTAGCTCCAGTACGCGTCCACCGCCTCGTCCACCGCGTCGGGCGCGACGAGGTCCAGGACGCTCCGCTCCGGAGAGGTCAGCTCCTCCTCCGAGTAGCCCATGGTGTCGAGCCAGGGGCGGTTCACGTACCGGACCTGGCCCTCCTGCCAGATGAAGATCATGCAGGGGGACTCGGCGGCCAGAGCCCGGAACATCGCCTCCGAGTCCCGTAGCGCCTTCTGGGCTCGCTTGGGGCCCGTGACGTCCCGGATGACCGTCTCGTACGTGGTGGCGCCGGGCGCCTCGCCCCTGCGTAGCGTGGACGTGACTTCGCAGTCCAGTACCGACCCGTCCTTGCGCCGGAGGCGGCGGGAGTAGTCCCGGATGCGTCCGTCCCGCTCCAGGATCTGGCGGAAGACGTCCCGGTCCCGGGGATCGGCGTAGATGGAGGCGACATCCGCGGCCAGCATCTCCTCCAGGCCGTAGCCGAGCAGCTCCTCGGCAGCGAGGTTGGCGTCCAGAACCTCCCCTTCGGGCGTCGTGACCATCATGGCCTCTCCGGCGTCCTCGAAGAGGCTCCGGTACTTCTGCTCGCTGGCCTGCACGTTTCGGATCGTGGGCTCCGTCACCCTGCGGAAGGCCACCATGCCCAGGAGCACGAGGACCAACGCAAAGGCGGACACCCCGGCGCCCATCCGCGCGAACGGCGCCCGGACCTCCGATCGGTCCACCTTGGCGACCAGGGCCAGGGAGCGGCCGCCGAGCCGCAGCGGCTCGAACGCCGCCAGGACCGTCTCTCCCCGATAGTCGTCACCCGTCATGGTGCCCGACTCGCCCTCGAGCGCTCTGCGGGCCGGCTCGGCCACCAGCGACGTCCAAGGGATCTCGAGGCGCTCCGAGAGCTCATCCTGGCGATGGCGCACCAGGAAGACGATGCGGTCACCTTCCCGGACGGAAACGGTGAACTCCCCGGTCTGGCCGAACTCGCTGAAACCGGACAGCGCGTCGGCGACCTGTCCGAGGGTGGCGGCGAAAGGCCCGCCCGGTGCGTCAGCGCTGTGCACCTCGTCGTAGCGGCCCACGGACTCGATCAGGCGCGCCTGGCTCCGCGCCGCCACCTGGAGGTGCTCCAGCTCCTCCTGATAGGCGGTGCGGTAGAGGCCCCAGATGGCGACCGTGAGGGACGCGCCGGTCACACACAGGAGTACCAGGGGAAGGAGCAGAGCGCGCTTCCTCGCACCCGTCGATCCCAGGGACGGGAGGGTCCTTGGACGTGCGGTCTCGGGAGCCACGGATCCGCCGGCGAAGGGAAAACCCTGGGGGGTATCTTCAATCTAGGAAGCGAAGGCCGCGTTTGTCACGAAATGGTTGCGTCCCGGCGGCTGACTTCGTCCAGGGTCACCACTCCATATTCGTTGACGATGACGTCGATGAGGGCGAGGTCCACGAGGTCGTGGGAGTGCCTCGTGACCTGGTACGAGCTGGCCGCCTCCTCCACCTCCTCCCTCTGTTTGAGAATCTGCTGGGTGCTCGCCACCCCTTTCGAGTAGTGGAGGCTGTTGGCGAACAGGTAGGATCGGATGCCCGCCAGGTGGCAGATGCTCACTACCGCCGCCGTTCCCACCGGCGCCACCACCTTGCGGTCCGGCGTGATGGTCAGCGCCCCCAGGAACAGCTTGTCCACGTCCTTCTGGTAGTGACACAGGTCGTGCATCGGCACGATGAGGTGGGGGATGCGCTCCTCCTCCAGCGTCCGCGCCACCTGAGGGGTGCGCACCGGGTCGAGCTGGAGCACGAGCACGCGAAAGGTCAGGTCCAGCGTGCGCGTGGCCTCGATGAGGATGTTCGTGACCACGGAGCTGGCCGAATGGACCAGGATCGTGTTCCAGGACGAGATGTGCTCCAGTCCGTGACGCGTTACCGCGGCCGCCTTGCTCTGGTAGAGCTCGATCTTCTCCTGGAGAAGGCGTATGGCCGCCTCCTTGGCCACCACCATGTCCGTGTCGTCGAGGTGGGGGCGGAACTCCTCCTCGAACATGGCCAGGAGGTCGATCAGGGCGATGAGTTTCGGACGGCTGCTCCGCACGGCCGCCAGCACCTCGGCCAGGAGGCCCCCCATCTCCCGAGGGGTGGCCCTTACGTCCTCGAAGGCCCGGATGAGGGCCTGGAGTCCCAGGATCGTGATGCGAGCCGAGCCCCGCACTCCCGAGTGGTACCTGAGCAGCTCGTCCAGCATCTGCCTGTTATCGTCGCTCACGTCGCGCCCCTTACAGCGTCAGCCACAGGAAGACGGAGAGGTAGATGGACGAGACGGCCAGAGTCGCGATCGTGATCAGCGCGCTCACCCGAAAGAACTCCAGGAAGGAGATGTCCACCCCGGCCTGCCGGGCGGAACCGACGGCCACGATGTTGGCCGAGGCGCCCACCAGCGTAAGGTTGCCCCCGAAGCAGGCCCCCAGCGCCAGCGCCCACCACAGCAGATTGTGGGGCACGGGGGCCGCCTCCAGCATCATCTCGACCACGGGCACCATGGTGATCGTGAAGGGGATGTTGTCGAGAAAGCCCGAGGCGATTCCCGACACCCACAGCACCGTCAGCACCATGACGTAGGGGTTGTCCCCGAGGGACAGGAAGACGTTGTGGGCGATCCACTCGATCACGCCTTCCTCCTCCAGGATGCCCACCAGGACGAAGAGCCCCGCGAAGAACAGAAGCGTGCTCCACTCGACGTCCTCCATGACGCTTTCGACCCTGACCCGCGTCAGCGCCAACAGGACCATGGCGGACAGGATCGCGGCGACGCCGGGGGAGATCCCCGTGATCCCCTGGGTCACGAACAGCACGATGGCCAGGCCCAGGCAGGCGGCGCCCCGTCCGAGGAGCCGAAGGTCGAGGGGCGTTTGAAGGAACTGGAACCGGATCTTCTCGAGGAGCAGCTCCACCGCGAACAGCTTGGCAAGATCGTGATGGATGGTGGCGAACCGGCTCCGGTTCCGGATCCACATCATGAAGAGCGCCACGGCTAACGAAGCCACCACCGGGACGATCAGGTAGATGGCGAACTCGTTGAAGGTCAGCCCGACGGCCGAGCCGATGATGACGTTGGGCGGATCTCCGATGAGGGTCGACGTGCCCCCGATGTTGGAGATGACGGCCTGGCTGATGACGAAGAGCTTCGGATCCAGGCCCAGCCCCACCGTGAGCTCCACCACGATGGGGACGATGATGAGCACCGTGGTCACGTTGTCGAGAAAGGCCGACAGGACCGCCGTCACCAGAGAGAACAGGACCAGGATCTTCAGCGGGTTGCCTCGGGTCATCTCCGCGATGCGCACGGTAAGCAGGGAGAAGACGCCGGACCGCCTCAGCACGGCCACGATGATCATCATCCCCAGGAGGAGGAGGATGGTCTCGAAGTCGACGAATGAGATCGCGTGGCGTTCGTCGGCCACGCCCACCACGACGAGGATCATCACGCCGAGGAGGGCGGCCACAGCCTTGTTCACCCACTCGACGGTGATGACGAAGTAGACGAGCAGGAAGACAGCGACCGACAGGGTCAGGCTGACCACCGAGTGTTCCACGGTTGTTCCCTCTCAGCCGGCCCGAACCAGGCGGGAGGAGCCCAGGCGTGAAGAGAACGGCTCCTCTAATGAATCAGGGTGCCGCGCCCTGTCAACGGCGAGCGGCCGGTTCGCGCTTGCGCGGCCCGACCCCGCCGGGGGATCTTGGGTCGCTCATCCCCCGCACAGAGGTGAAGCCCGTGTCCCTGATCCGTTCCGGCGTCGCCGCCCTGCTCCTCACCCTCGTCCTGTTCCGGGCCTCGGTGGCCCAGTCGGTCCCTTCGCCCGAGGAGTACTTCGGCTTCGCCATGGGGACCAGCGGCCAGCTTGCCCGCTGGGACGGCATCGTGGAGTACTTCGAGGTCGTGGCAGCGGGCTCTGATCGGATCCGCGTGGACACGCTGGGACCATCCACGCTGGGCAACCCGTTTGTGGTGGTCACCCTGTCCTCCCCGGAGAACCTCGCCCGCTGGGAGCGGATCGTCGAGGACTCGAAGACCCTGGCGCGGGGGCGCGTCGCCCGCCCGGAGGCCGAGGCCCTGGCGCGAGACCTGCCAGCCACCGTGGTCATCAACCACAACATCCACTCCACGGAGATCGCCTCGTCCCAGACCAGCGTGGAATTGGTGCACCGGCTCGCCACCGGCGACGAAGAGGACGTGCTGTCGATCCTGGAGGGCGTGGTGACGCTCCTGATCCCGTCCACGAACCCCGACGGTCAGATCATGGTCACCGACTGGTACCGGCGCATCGCGGATACCGAGACGCCGCGCGCCCGCATGCCCTGGCTCTACCACCCGTACGCGGGCCACGACAACAACCGGGACTTCTTCCAGGGAGCCCTCGTGGAGACCCGGTACTGGTTCGAGGTGATGTTCCACCGCTCGGCCGCCCAGATCTACCTGGACCAGCACCAGATGGGAGGCTCCGGCGCCCGCATGTTCGTGCCGCCCTACCCGGATCCCATGAACCCACTCGTCCACCCCCTCCTGTGGCGGTCGACGCAGTTCCTCGGGGGCGGGATCGTGCGGGACCTCCAGGCCGCCGGGCGTCAGGGCATCATCAGCGGCACCATGTACCGGATCTTCGGGCAGGAGGGCGCGCTGACGCAGCGCTATCACAACGTCGTCGGGCTCCTCACCGAAACGGCCAGCGCCAACCTGGCCAGCCCCGACACCGTGAGCCGCGAGGCTCTGGAGCGCGGCCAACGGGGTGGGGCCTACGAGTTCTCCATGGCCATGCCGGACCCGTGGTGGGGGGGCGAATGGACGCTGGGCGACATCGTGGAGAATCAGACGATCGCGGCCCTGTCGGTGTTGACGCAGGCGGCCCGCTACCGGGAGGAGCTGGTCCTGGGCCGTTGGCAGATGGCTTCGGAGACGATGGAGCGGGTGCGGGAGCGGGGCCCATACGGCTTCGTCATCCCTCTGGGCCAGGGGGATGACCTGACGGCGGCGGACCTGGTCCATCGCCTCAGGCTGCAGGGCATCGAGGTGCACCGCGCCACCAGCGACTTCGTGGCGCTGCCCACCGTGCGCGACACCGTGGCGGACGTGGCGGGGATCCGCCGGCCGTGGACGCCGGAGGTGGCCGGCGAGGGCGAGGCGGGCGCGGGCGAAGGAGGCGCGACGGACACCGTCACGGCGGCGGGGGACGCCGGAACCGAGCGCGACGAAGCCGGGGACGACGTGGCCCCAGGGCCGCAGCCCCGGAGCTTCACGGCCGGGAGCTGGGTGGTCCTGGCGGCCCAGCCCGACTACGCCGCGCTCATGGACCTCCTCGAGCCCCGCTTCCTTCCCGTTCGCCGGGAATACCCTGGCGGCCCCTTCCTGCGTATGTACGACGCCGCAGCCTACACGATGGCCATGCAGATGGGTGTGGAAGCCGTGCGCGTGGACGTGCCGTTCGAGGCGGCGCTGACGGCGGTCGCGGACGTTCTTGCCCCGCCCCTGCCGCCCTTCCGCCAGGCCAGCCGCTGGTACGCGCTGAGCCCCGAGGTCAACGCCAGCTACCGGGCGGTCAACGGGCTCCTCGCGACCGGCGTGGCCGTGCGTCGCGCGCGGGACGCCATGGAGCTCGCCGGCCGTTCGGCGCGCGGGGTCCTTCTGGTTCCGGCCGACCAGCCCGGCATCCACGCCATCATGGCGGACGTGGCCGCGGACGTCCCGGTGTGGTCCGATCCCGCGGGGGTGCCTTCCACGCAGCCGGTGGAGGCCGCGCGCGTGGGACTATATCAGGGGTGGGCCGCCTCCATGGACGAGGGCTGGACCCGCCTGTTCCTCGAGGAGTTCGACGTTCCGCACGTGAGCCTCATGGACGAGGACGTGCGGGACCCCGACCTCCGCTCCAGGGTCGACGTGGTCGTTCTCCCGTCGGAGATGTCGCTGAACCGGCTCATCGACGGCACCGCCGAAGGAGACGCCCCGGAAGAGTACGTGGGAGGAATCGGAGAGGAAGGGGTGGAAAACCTGAAGGCCTTCGTCCGCGGTGGTGGCACGCTGGTGACCCTGGACCAGGGCGACCGCGTCGTCCTGGAGCGGTTCGATGTCCCGGTGGCCGATGCTCTCCAGGGCGTGGGGGGCACGGACTTCTTCCTGCCGGCCTCCCTGCTCGCGGTCGAACTCAGCCAGGACCACGACCTCACGGCGGGAAGCCCCGAAGCGACCGTCGCCAAGTGGGCCGGAGGGAGGGCCTACGAGCCCACGGGGTGGGAGGGGGAGGCGGGCGCCATCCGGGTCGTGGGGAGGTGGGCGTCGGACCCAGCGCGGGCTCTCGCCGCCGGACAGCTCGTGGGCGCCGAGCACCTCGCGGGCAAGGGCGCCATCCTGGACGTGACGTACGGCCAGGGTCGGATTCTGATGTACGGCTTCCGCGTCCAACACCGGATGCAGACCCACGGCACCTTCAAGCTGCTGCTCAACGCGTTCCTCCACGCGGGCCGCCCGATCATGGAAGACGGATGAGTCCCGGGACCGGGATGCGGGTCAGACGGCTTCGGGTAACGCGAGCGCCGGGATCATCAGGTACCAGCGATTGCGTCTCACGCTCTTGGTCCGGTAGCCCGTCATTCCGACCGCAGCGCCACGGCCGGCGGCGTGCGGCTCGCGCGCCACGCGGGCACGACCGAGGCGCCAATCCCCGCACCGAGCAGCGCCGCGGCGGCGACGACGAGGCTGGCGGGATCGGTGGGCGCGACGTCGAACAGGAAGCTCGCGAGCGCCCGTGATGCCAGAAGCGCGACGCCCGCGCCGCCGACCACGCCGAGCGCGACCGGGAGCACGCCGTCGCGCACCACCTCGCCGAGGAGCCTTCCGGGCGCCGCGCCGAGCGCGAGCCTGATGCCGAACTCGGCGCGCCTGCGCTGCACCGAATGCGATACGACACCGTACACGCCGACGGTTCCCAGCACGACGCCGAGCAGGCTGAAGAGGCCGAGGAAGAACCGGAGCCTGAGCGGCTCGGCCATCGCCTCGTCGAGGACGTCGTCCATCGTCGTCACTCGACCGACCACCGCGCGAGGCTCGATGTCCCGCACCAGCGCGCGGATCGGCTCGGCCAGCCCGGCCTGATCGAGCGCGGTCTTCACCATGAGGGTCGCGCTGCCCACGCCACGCGACGTCTGGTCCCACGAGTAGAGCGCGGTCATGGGCGGCGCGCCGACCAGGTCGGTCACCGCGAAGTCGCGCACGACCCCAACGACCACTACGTCGCCGACGAACCCGGTCTGGTACGTCCGGCCGAGCGGGCTCTCCTCGCCCCACGCCGTGCGCGCGAAGGTCTCGTTGACCACCGCGACGGCGGGCGTGCCCTCGGCGTCAGGGGGCTCGATCCCACGGCCCGCCACGAGATCCAACCCGAGCAGGTCGAAGACCCCCGGGCTCACCGGGCGGTACATCGCGTTGGGGCGGTTGACGCCCTCGAGGTCCGGACGGTCCGCGATGCTCACCGGGCCCTGGTACCCGCCGTCGCGCAAGGGAAGGCGGTTGATGAGGCCGACGGACGTCACCCCGGGGAGCGCCTCGACCCGCTCGAGCAGCTGGTCGAAAAAGGCCGCGCGCTCCTCCGGCGTGGTCTCCTCCTGGCCGAGCAGCAGGCCGACCGCGACGACGCCCTCAGTCTGGAAGCCGGTCTCGATCGAGCGCAGCGCCGACACGGAGCGGACCAGCAGCGTCGCGCCGGTCACCAGCACGACCGCGAGCAGCACCTCGGCGACGACCAGCGCGCCCTGGAGCCTGCCCGCGTGCGCGGCGCCCGCGCCCCGGCTGCGGTCGGTCAGCGAGCCCTCGGCGAGCTCGCCGCGCAGGAGGTTCCGGATCGGCGCCAGCGACACGAGCGCGCCGACCACGACCGAGAGGACGAGCGCTGCCACCAGCGCGACCCAATCGAGCGAGAGGG
>DASWKP010000319.1:0-2003 GCA_036396575.1 Longimicrobiales bacterium
GATCCAGAACAACCAGGTGGCCCTGGGCACGACCGCGTCCCACCATTCCCCCGGCGACCCCGCGACGGTGCCGGCGGCCTACGGCATCCCGTCCTGGACGTGCGACGGCAACAACGTGCTGGACGTCCACGTCGCCGCGCGGCTCGCGGTGGAACGGTGCCGCCAGGGAGAGGGACCCGCCATGGTGGTGGCGGAGACCTTCCGCATGGGCGGCCACGCCACGCACGACGAGCGCGAGGCCCGCGACACGTTTCCACCCGAGACCTTCGAGTCCTGGGGGCGCCGGGATCCCATCGGTCTGTTCGAGGCCTTTCTGATGGAGGACGGAACGTCGACGGAGGAGCTGGCCCGGGTGGAGGAGGAGGTGGTCGCCGAGGTGGAGGCGGCGTCGGAAGAGGCCCTGGCGGCGCGAGGCCGGACGCCCGAGCCCCGGGCGGCCCTTTTCGACGGCTTCTCCCAGGGGGGGCCCCTCGTCGGCCTCGACACACGTCCAATCTAGTGCCGGGTCGCCCGGGCTCCCCTTGCTCGGGGCGGGGGCCCGCCCCAATATTACGAACTCAGGTGAGAACGATTCGGTGAGGGCTTCGTACGAGGTTTCGGGCAGGCGCCGCGGCTCCGTCGCGCCCGCCTTTTTTATCCCTTGGAGCCCGGCACGGACCTCCCCATCGACCGCCCGAATGGACGAGACATGCATAACGCGGAAGCACCAGTGACCGAGCCCCGGATGGACGACGGCCTCCTGTCCGACAGGTCGGACGAGGAGCTCGTGACAGCCCACCTCGACGGGTGCCCGGGCGCTTTTCAGGAGATCTACGACCGTTATCGCGATCGGCTGGTCCACTTCATCACGAGGAAGACCGGCGACGCCGACCGCGCCCAGGATCTGGTCCAGGAGGCCTTCATCCGGGTGACGCGTCACCTTCACAGGTTCGATACCTCCAAGAAGTTCTCGACCTGGGTCTACACGATCGCGAGCAACCTCTCCAAGAACGAGTTGAGGAACCGCTCGCGGAGCCCCCTGGTCCTGTTCCAGCGTCTCACGAGCAACTGGGACGACGACCACCGGCCGCTCCAGTTCGAGGACTTCAGCATGCGCCCGGACGACCTCTACCGGAAGCGCTACTTGCGGAGGCTCGTGGAAGACACCGTCCAGGAGCTGCCCGAGCACCATCGCCTCGTCTTCCGGCTCAGGGAGCTGGAGGGCAAGAGCTACGAAGAGATCAGTGAGATCACCGGGGTGAACCTGGGCACGGTCAAGAGCCGTCTCCACCGTGCGCGTAACTCCTTCGCGCAGCGGATCGAGCCTTTCCTCAACTGAGGGCTGGCCCTCCTCACGATGTTCGAGAACCTGCGGGCGGCCTTTCGGGAAGCCGTGGACAACTTCAACCAGGAGCTCCACCGGGATCAGGTGCCGGAGGCCGTGGATCGCCTCCTCCGGGGGATGCGGGATGAGGCTGCCGAAGCCAAGACCCGGCTGCACGACCTCGATGTGGGGATCCAGCAAGCCCGGGCGGAGGCCGAGCGAGAGAAGCAGGGGGCCGCCACCTGCCTCCGCCGCCAGGCGATGGCCCAGAGCATCGGCGACGAGGAAACCGCCCGAATCGCGGGTGAGTACGCCGAGAAGCACGTCCGCCGCCAGACCGTCCTCGAACAGAAGGCCGACGCTCTCGCGGAGGAGCTCACGGTCCGCAAGGCCGAGATCGAGGAGATGTTGGACAAGATCCGGGAGGCTCAGCGGAACCGGGACACCCTCGCCGCGTCGGCGGGGCGCTCCACGGCCAGGGAGTCCATCCGGGGCACCCAGGATCTCTTCGAAGAGCTGGACCGTATGGCGGACAAGGTCACCGGGGAGGATTCCCGTGCCCAGGCGGCCCAGGATCTCCTGGACGAGATGGACCGCGACCACGACCCTCTCGACGACCTGAGCATCGACCTGGACGGGCCGCCTCCGCGCCCCCTGGACGTGGACGCCCGCCTCGCCGAACTGAAGCGCCGCATGAACG
>DASWKP010000320.1:0-11016 GCA_036396575.1 Longimicrobiales bacterium
GGCCGCCGAGGAGGAGCTTGAGCGGGTGGCGGGGCAGGCGGGTCTGGATCTGGACTTCCTGCGCTCCGTGAGCCCGGACACGCTCATCATGCTGATCTCGCCCACGGGTGAGCCCGAACCTGGCCGCTGCTGGATCACGGCCGAGCTCTTTCTCGTGGACGGTCTCAACTCGGAGGATGTGGGTGATGTCGAGGGCGCCCTGGACCGGTACGAGAGGGCGCGCCTGCTCTACGAGTTGCTGGGTCCGGGCATCATCGCCCGGGGCTTCCCCGAGGTAAGCGAGCGACTCGATGAGGTCCGGGCCCGCATCGCCAACCTGACGGGCGGCGCCACCAACGCGATCGGGCCCGCATCGCCACCCTGACGACCACCCCCCCCTGGCCGACCCCGCGCCGAGGCACACCCGCGCGGTTGCGGAACCCGCACCCCCGTCGGACCTTGCCGTAGCCCCCGGGGGCCCAGCCGGTGGGGGTTCCGTCACATCCCGAGTTCCGGAGTTCACCATGGCCGTCCCGCGCCTTGCCCCGTTGCCCGTTGTGCTCCTGGTCCTCGCGAGCGCGCTCTCGCTGCCTCGACTGCTCCAAGCCCAGGGCGCCGGGCTCGTGAGCCCGACCGGCGCCGTGGACTGGAACCGCTTCTACACCGCCGACCAGAACAACCTCATCCTGCTGGAGCTCCATCGGCTGCACCCCGACCTCACGGAGCTCTACTCGATCGGGACGAGCTTCCTGGGCGCGCCGCTCATGGTCATGGAAGTGACCAACGAGGCCACCGGCCCCGCCGCCGACAAACCTGCTCTCTACGTGGACGGGGGCATCCACGCCGGGGAGCTGACCGGCTCGGCGGTCGCCCTCCATCTCCTGGGGGAGCTGTTGGCGGGCTACGGCTCGGACCCCCGCATCACGGCGTTGCTGGACGCGCGGGCCTTCTACGTGCGGCCCAAGTTCAACCCCGACGGCTCGGATCTGGCTCTGACCGCGGACCAGGCGCTCCGGAGCACGGTCCATCCCGTGGATGAGGACGGCGACGGCGTGGCCGACGAGGACCCTGGCGAGGACCTGGACGGCGACGGATGGATCACGCAGATGCGCGTGCCGGACAGCGAGGGAGGCTGGTTCGCCGACCCCACGGACCCCCGCATCATGAGGCGCCTCGCCGGGGGAGGTGGCCGGGGAGGGGGCCGCGGCGGCGCGGCGGCTTTGCCCGCGGACCAGCTCCCGCCCGGCACCGTTCGGTATCGCGTGCTCGGGGAGGGCATCGACAACGACGGCGACGGCGCCCTCAACGAGGACGGGATCGGCGGCATCGATATGAACCGCAACTTCCCCCGGAACTGGGAGCGGGAGCACCTCCAGCCAGGGGCGGGGCCGTTCCCGCTGTCGGAGCCCGAGACGCTCGCCACGGTTCGCTTCATCACCGAGCATCCCAACATCACCGGCATCGTCCACGGGCACACCTCGGGGGGCTTCGTCTACCGGCTGCCGTCGGCTTCGGACCCGACGCGATTCCCTCCCGGGGATCTCGAGCTGATCGAGCACCTTGGCGCCGAGTATACGCGCACCACCGGCCGGCCGGTCCAGCCCAGCTCCACCCATCCCACGAACCATCGCTACGGCACCCTCATCAGTTGGGGCTACTGGGATGGAGGCATCGTGGGTTGGGTGCCCGAGTACGTGCCGGGCCCCGAGGCATGGGTCATTGATTACGACGGCGACGGCTCCATCTCGGAGGAGGAGGAGCTGCGCTTCAACGACGAGGAGCTGGGTGGCCGGTACTTCTCGCCCTGGAGCCGCTACGACCATCCCGAGCTGGGGCCGGTGGAGATCGGCGGCTGGCACACCCGATTCTGGGGCCAGAATCCGCCCGCGGAGTTTCTGGAGCAGGAGACCCGTGCCCAGCTTCCGTGGATCCTCTACCTGGCTGAGCAGTCACCCCTCCTGGAGCTCGACGAGCCCAAGGTCACCGCAATCGGCGGCGACCGCTGGCGCGTGGAGGTAACCGTGCGAAACCGGGGCTTCACGCCGACCTCGCTCACCGGTCGTGGTGCGGTGGGCAGCGAGGGTCCCGACGGCTCCGTGAGCGACCGGGTGGTGCCTTCGCCTCACGTCACCCTCGCCACCACCACCGGCGTCGAGATCGTCGAGGGTCCAGCTCGGATCGACTTGGGCCACCTCGGGGGCACGGGGCCCTTCCTCTCCGCCATCGGCCCCCGCGAGCGCACGGCGACGTGGATCGTGCGGAGCGGCGGGACCGAGTCGGCCATCCGCGTCACCGCTGGTTCGAGCAAGGCCGGCACGGTCCGGAGCGCGTGGGTGCCTCTTGGACGGTGACGCGAGTCGACGGCGCGATCACGGCGAGGACGCGCGATCACGGCGAGGACGCTCGCGCTCTCCGCGACGTGCCGAAGCGCCGGCCGAAGCGCCGGTCGAACGCCGCCCGTCTGGCGCGAGCCCGCCCGGACCGGGATCTTTAAAGGCTACCCCACCGTCCACACCAACCCCGCGACCGTCATGAAGCGCCGAGTCCTCATCCTCCGGTCCCTCGCCGTCGGCCTGGCCCTCCAGCTCGCTTCGCTCTCGGGCCTTCCCGTCCCAGCCGGCCAGCGTGCCGCGCACCTCGGCGCCCAGGAGCTACCCGGGCAGGTCGCCCGCTCCGGCGGGGGGATGGTCGTATCCGAGCGGCTCCTGGCCAGCCAGGCCGGCCGAGACGTTCTCGAGGCGGGGGGCAACGCCGTCGACGCCGCCATCGCCACGGGGTTCGCGCTGGCGGTGACCAGCCCCGCCAACGGCAACATCGGTGGCGGCGGCTTCATGGTCATCCGCTTTCCCGACGGCTCGGTCACGGCCCTGGACTTCAGGGAGAAGGCCCCCCTCGCCGCCCATTCTGAGATGTTCGTGGGGCCCGACGGCGAGTACTCGCGGGAGATGCATCACGACAGCCACCTGGCCGTGGGCGTACCGGGCACCGTGGCGGGCTTCGACAAAGCGCACAAGCTCTACGGCACCATGAACTGGAGCCGCCTCGTCTACCCGGCGGTCGCGCTGGCGGAGGACGGCTTTCCCCTCTCCGAGGGGATGGCCGGGAGCCTGGCCGGCTTCGTCCAGCGGAACCGGTACGCCGCCACCATCTCGGCGTTCTCGAAAGACGGAATCCCTTACGAGCCGGGCGAGATCTTCCGCCAACCGGACCTGGGGGCGACCCTCCAGCGCATCATGCTGGACGGCCGTGACGGCTTCTACCGGGGCGAGACGGCTCGCATGCTCGTGGAGGAGATGCGGCGGAGCGGCGGAATGATCGGCCTCGACGACCTGGAACGGTACCGGGCTCGAGAGCGGGCGCCGGTCCGGGGGACTTACCGGGGCTACGACGTCATCTCCATGCCGCCCCCGTCCAGCGGTGGCACGGCCCTGGTCCAGATGCTCAACGTCCTCGAGGGCTTCGACCTCGCCGCCATGGGAGCCGGGTCGGCCGACTACGTGCACCACGTGACCGAGGCTATGCGCCGAGCGTTCCGCGACCGGGCCGCCTTCCTGGCGGATCCGGACTTCGTCGACGTTCCGGTCCACGCCCTCACCAGCAAGGAGCACGCGGCGGACCTGCGCGCATCCATCGAAAGCGCCCGGGCCACCGCTTCGGATCCGGAGGACGTCGCCGCCGCGACGGCCCTGCTCCACGAGAGCGACGAGACCACCCACTACTCGGTGGTGGACGCGGACGGCATGGCCGTCTCGGTGACGTACACCCTGGAGGCCGGCTACGGGTCGGGCATCACGGTTCCCGGCGGGGGCTTCCTGCTCAACAACGAGATGGGCGATTTCAACGCCCGGCCGGGCCTCACGAACGAGGATGGCCTCATCGGCACCATGCCCAACCTCGCGCGGCCCGAGCAGCGAATGCTGTCGAGCATGACGCCCACGATCCTGGCGAAGGACGGCGAGCTGGTGGCGGTCATCGGCAGCCCCGGCGGGCGCACCATCATCAACACGGTGCTCCACCTGGTCCTGAACATCGTGGACCACCGCATGAACCTCGAAGACGCCGTGGCCGGGCCCCGCTTCCATCACCAGTGGCTCCCGGACCGCATCTCGATCGAGGAGGACGGCGTCACCCCCGAAGTTCGGGCGGCGTTGGAGGCCCTGGGCCACACCGTGCGCGTCGGCGGCAGCCAGGGGCTGGCCCACTCGATCATGGTGGACCCCGCGACCGGCGAGCTGGTGGGCGTGCCCGACCCCCGGAACCCCGACGCCGGCGCCGCCGGCGGGTGAGTTGGACTGGCTGACAGCCAGGGTCCTCCCGCCGTCGCTCAACGCCCCGCGTTCAGCCTCCCACTGGAGTCAGCCACCCGTAGGCGTCCTCGGTCTGCCCCCTGGCGATGGCCAGGAAGCGTTTCTGGATGGCCAGCGTGACGGGCCCCGCCCGCCCCGACCCCACGTCGATCCTGTCCACGCTACGGATGGGCGTGACCTCGGTGGCCGTGCCGGAGAAGAAGACCTCGTCGGCGGTGTAGAGGCTCTCGCGGGGCACGTGCTGCTCACGCACGTCCACGCCCAGGTCCCGCGCGATGCGGATCACCGAATCCCGGGTGATGCCAGCCAGGGACGTGCCGTCCAGGAAGGGGGTGATGAGGACGCCGTCCCGGACCAGGAAGACGTTCTGTCCGCCCCCCTCGCTCACGACGCCTCCGGGCCCCAGTCCGATCCCCTCCGCGTAGCCATTGGCCAGCGCGTCCATCTTGATGAGCTGGGCGTTGTTGTAGTGGCCGGCGGCCTTAGCTGAGACGGGGAACGTGTTGGGGTACGGCCGCTGCCACGTGGACACGCACACGTCCACGCCCGCCGCCAGGGCGTCCTCCCCCAGGTACGTGCCCCAGGGCCAGGCCGCCACGTACGTCTCGATGGGGCTGGCCGCCGGGTTCAGGCCGGCGCTTCCGTAGCCGCGCAGCACCATGGGGCGGATGTAGCAGTCCCCGAGGGCGTTCCGGCGCACCGTCGTCGTGCATGCCTCCGTGAGCTGATCCACGGACCACGGCGGGTCCATGCGGTAGATCTTGCACGAGTCCAGGAGCCGCCGCAGGTGGGCGTCCAGGCGAAAGACGGCGGGGCCACCCGGCGTGTCATAGCAGCGGATGCCTTCGAAGATGGAGTTGCCGAACTGGACGGCCAGGCTCAGGAGGTGGACCGTGGCGTCCTGCCAGGGGATGAGCTCCCCCTCCTTCCAGATCCACTCGGACTCGGTGAGGCCCACGGACATGGGGTTCCCTGGCGTGCGGGTGATTCGTGACGGCGACCCGGAAATGTCGGCCATGCCGGGAGGCGGCGCCATGGCCCTTGCCGCCGGGCCCCGGCCCGCGTACTGTGGCGCGACGATGTGGCCGAGACCGTTGCGGCTCACGTCGCCTCTACCCCCCAACGACAGAACCGTCCGTGACTGCGGCTGCTCGCCTGCCGCCTCGCGGGCGCGCACCTCCACTGCCGCCATAGGGGCAACCACGTGCCGACACTCCCCCGCACCTGTCCCAAGGCCCATTCCGGTCAGGCCGCCCACTGCTTCACCGTCATCATCCTGGACGCTGGGCAGGGGGACGCGACCCTCCTGGTCTATCCGGACGACAGCCTGGTGCTGGTGGACTGCGGCTCCAATCAGAACAGGAACGTTGTCGGCCACGAGATCGAGAAGGTGCTCGACGCCTATCTGGCGCGCACGGGCAACCGATTGAAGGCGTTGGTTCTGACGCACCCGGACCAGGACCACTACAACCTGGTCGAGGCCCTGATCGTGAACAAAGGAGTCCAAGTCGGCACCCTGTTCTTCGCCGGGACCACAGGGGATTATGGCGATCTCGGCGACTGGATCCGGGACAATCGGGACAATCCCACGACCATCGACAAAGTCGTCGCGCTACAGAACGCCTACTTCAGTCGCAGTCCGGAGCCCGAGTTGTCTTTCGATGGACAGGGGCAGGCTCCCGACGTGGACGTGCGGATCCTGTCCGCCAACGTGGGCGACTATCGGATCAAGTCCGACGCCAACCCCAACAGCGTGGTGCTGCTGGTCACCTATCTGAACATCAACATCTTCCTCATGGGCGACGCCACGACCCAGACGGAAGGGTTCATCGTCAATATCAACAAGTTCAGGGGAGATCTCACCAAACTCCTCGCCGGCCGCAGCACCGTGCTCAAGGCGGGTCATCATGGCAGCAACACGTCCACGGGCTCGGCCTGGCTCGACCTCATCGAGCCCAAGGTCGTCTTCATCAGCTCGGACACACAGTCGTTCGGCGGCGTGAGCATCCCTCGTTCGTCGGTCATCGACCGCATCCTGAACAAGGGAACCCTCCGGAACTTCATGTCACACCGGTACGTGCAGTACAACGACAGCCGGGACCGGCACGAGCACGTAAAGACCGAGGCGATGGTCTACACCACGCTCTATTACCTGAACTTCAAGAAGAAGAAGAAGAAGAACCAGAAAAGGCCGTTCGTCTCCTACGGCACGACCTGGTACTACACCATCACGGGGGACGAGAAGAACGGCGCCTTCTTCCGTGACGACGTCTATATCGATCCGTCGGTGGGCTGGGACATGATCGACACTCCGTTCTGACCATGGGCCGGCCATGACCGTCGAAGAGCTGAAAGAGCGGCTGGCGTCCATCGACGGGGCCTTCTCCCTCGCCGCCGGGGCCCTGGGCGTGAAGGCCGTCGAGACCCTTTTCGACGACTATCTGCCTTCGGGCACGCTGGCGGTGGACGACGCCCTCCCGGACATTCCGGGGCTGGCGGTGGACGGGCGCATGACCCTGGGCAGCGCCAAGGATGCGCCCGTGCGGGTGGCGTTCGTCACTGACCAGGCGGAGGCCCGTGTCCTGGGCATCCGGATCACCCTGTCCCTGGACGGCTGGGCCATGGAGTCCAGTGGGATCCGGTTCGACCTGGCGGCGGTCGGCCACGTCCTCCACGGACCGCATCTCACGCTCCGTGCCGGTGGGGGCGATCCGGACCTGACGGCGCCGGCGGCCCTCGTAGGCGGCTCGGTCCGCCTCGACACGCCCCACGGGCCCAGGACGCCCACGCTGGTGGCGTCCCTTCCTCCCGCCGACGAGAGCCGCCCCCACAACCTGACCATGGAGGTGGACCTCGACGACGTCACGCTATCGGACCTGGGAGCCTTGGCGCAGCTCCTCCCCGGAGGGAAGTTCGACGTCATACCGCCGGAGATTCCCGTGGCCGACGCCCTGTCCCTGTCGAGGCTCACCCTGGTGGTGGACCCCGTGGACAACGTGCTGCTCCTGCTGGGAATCGACGTCCGGTCCGCCAGGCCTCTCGTCATACGGGAAGGCGTTTTCGAGATCGACGAGTTCACCTTCACGTTCATGGCGCAGACGCCCACGCTATCGCCGAACCTGTTCGCCTCCGTGAGCGCCATCATGTCCCTGGGTGGCGAGCGGGTGACGGTCTCCCTCTCCCTTCCGGACCTCTATCTCCAGGGGGCCCTGAGCCGGCAGACCCCCCTCCCGCTACGGCCCTTCCTTTCCCACTTCTTTCCAGTGGACTTTATTCCCGAGGACTTCGAGCTGAGGGGACTCGGCTTTGGACTCAACCTCAAGGGCCCTCACGACTACCTCTTCGACCTCGAGCTGGACAACCTCTGGTCGATCCCCCTGGCGGACTCGGTGAGCCTGGACTTCCAACGGCTTCTGGTGGACGTGTCCTCCCCGGGCGCCACGGCGGTCCCCGCGGTGAGCGTCCAGAGCCGGTGGGACCTGGGGGGGACGCCCCTATATCTGTCGGCCTCCGAGGAGCAGGGCGCCTGGTCCTTCCAGGGGGGCACCGTGGGCCTCCAGGCCATCGACTTCGTGCCCCTGGGTCGGGAGCTGGCTTCGGCTCTTCACCTGCCGCCCCTGCCGGACAGCCTCACGGCCCTCCAACTCCGCCGCGTGGACGTGGGCTTCGACACTGGGGACAAGCACTTCCGCTTCGAGTGCGCGGGCCTCCTGGAGGTGAGCGACGCGCGGGTGGCCACCACGCTGAACGTGGACGTCAAGCCGGCCACCGGGACTCATCCGTTCGAGGCCGCTTTGAACGGCCACCTGACCCTGAGCACGCCCACCACCGAGGTGGCCTTCGACCTGGAGGTCCGGCGCGAGGGCCGGAAGACGCTGCTCCTGGGGACCGTCGACGCCGAGACCTCGCCCCTGGAGCTGCGGGATCTCTTCCATGGGCTCGGCTTCGAGGCGGACATTCCCGAGGGCCTGGACATCGCCCTGGAGGATCTGGGGGTCTTGTACGAGACGGAGGTGGACGCCGAGACCTCCGAGACCCGATCGACGTTCATCGTCACGGCGAAGTCGAAGGCGTATGGGAAGGCGCTGGTCGTCGCCCGGAAGGCGAAGTCGTCCACGACGTACCTCTTCGCCGCCGAGCCGCCCATCCACGGCAGCCTGGCGGAGCTGCCGCTGGTGGGCCGGTCGTTGCCGCCCCAGTTCGACCTCGCCCTGGAGGGGCTGCGCGTCCTCCTGGCATCGCGGCCCCTGGGAAAGGACGACCTGACCGAGCTGAATGCCCTTCTGGCCGGGCTCGCCAAGCACCTGCCCGGGGACGAATGGAAGCTCCCCGCCGGACCCCTCACGGCCCCGGCCGACCTCGACCTGGACCTGCGCCTGGGGACCACGGCGCGCTCCGTGTCGCTGCCCCTGGGCAAGCACCGGGCGCTGGCACTCCCGTCGGCGGCGCCGGCGTCGGCGTGGGAGGGCGGTCCCGCCGCCGGCTCCGGCAGGGACCCGGCCGTCTGGCTTTCGGTTCAGAAGACCCTGGGCCCCCTCTTCGTGGGGCGCGTCGGCTTCGGCTACGCCAAGGGCGGGCTCGAGGTGCTCCTGGACGCTTCTCTCTCCTTCAGCGCGGTGGCCATCTCCCTGGACGGCCTGGGGCTCCGCACGCCCCTCACGGCCTTCGAGCCATCCTTCGCCCTCAAGGGCATGGGGCTGTCCCTGAAGCTGCCGGCCCTGGAAATCAGCGGCGCCTTTCTCTCCACGACCCCGGGGGGGCTGGCCGACGACGACTTCGAGTACGCCGGGCAGGTGGTGATCCGGGCTGCCGGCTTCGCCATCTCCGGCATCGGCGCCTACGGCCGGTTCGCCGGCGACCCCTCCTTCTTCGCCTTCGTGTCGCTGGACGTGCCTCTGGGGGGGCCGCCCTTTTTCTTCGTCACCGGGCTCGCCGCGGGGTTCGGGTACAACCGCTCCGTGCGCGTGCCCGCCCTCAAGGAGGTCCCCCCCTTCCCCCTAGTGGCATCCGCCATGGCCGGGGAGACGGGCAAGGACCCCTTCGCGGGCAAGAGGGACGACCCGGGCGCCGCCCTGTCGGTCCTGGACCGGGACCTTCCGGTTGCCGTGGGGGAGGACTGGCTGGCGGTCGGGGTGCGCTTCACGTCTTTCGAGATGATCCGCTCGTTCGCCCTCCTCACCGTCTCCTTCGGCACCCGCTTCGAGGTGGCGCTCCTGGGCCTGTCGGCGGTGACGGTGCCCAGGGGGGCCGAGGAGCCCGTGGGCTACGCGCAGCTCGCCCTCAGGGTCGTGTTCTCCCCCGACGACGGCCTCCTCTCGGCGGAAGCGCAGCTAACGCCCGCCTCGTACGTCCTGGCCAAGGCGTGTCACCTCACGGGGGGCTTCGCCCTCTACGTTTGGTCCAAGGACCAGGAGAACGGCGCCCGGGCGGGCGACTTCGTGGTCTCCCTGGGGGGGTATCACCCCGGGTTCCAGCGGCCGGAGTTCTATCCCGTGGTCCCGCGCCTCGGGGCCAATTGGAAGGTGGACGACTGCCTCCGCATCAAGGGGGGGCTGTACTTCGCCCTGACGCCCTCTTCCGTCATGGCAGGAGGGTACCTCAACGCCACCTGGCAGAGCGGCAACCTCAAGGCCTGGTTCGACGCCCACGCGGACTTCCTCCTGTCGTGGAAGCCTTTCCACTACCAGGTGAGCCTGGGCCTGAGCCTGGGCGCGTCCTACAAGCTGGACCTGGGCTTCGCGTCCCACACCTTCACCGTGCACTTGGGGGTGGACCTGGACCTGTGGGGGCCGCCCTTCGCCGGCCGGGTTCACGTGGATCTCACGGTCATCTCGTTCACCGTCGAGTTCGGTCCGGAGCGGGCCCCGGTGAAGCCCATCTCCTGGGCGGATTTCAAAGGCTCGTTCCTGCCCCCGGTGGTATCGGCCGGCGCCCTGGCGCCGGCATCCGCCGGATGGGGGGCCCCGGAGGCGGGCGAGGCGCCCACCCCCCAGCCCACCGACACCTACTGCACGATCCAGGTAGCGGATGGGCTCCTAAAGGACCTGTCCCGGAGCAGGGAGCGCTCGGAGGATCCCGACTGGGTGGTCAACGCCGACGCGCTCCGCCTGGCCACCCGTAGCGTATTCCCTTGCACCGGGGCCGCCCTGGTCACCGGGAGTGGCTCCGCTGGCGGGGGTGACTCCGAGACCCCCGTGGAGGGGGACTTTCCCCGGAGCTTCGGTGTGGGGCCCGTGGGCATCGCCGACGGACGCCTGGACTCGGAGCACCGCGTCACCCTCCACAGGTTGACCGGGGACGTGCCGGACCACGCCTACCGGGTGCCGTGCGTCGTCCGGCCGGTGACGGGCAACGTGCCCGGGGCGCCCTGGTCCCGGGCCCTTTCCCTCGACCTGGTCGAGAACCCGAGCATCTCCACGGTGAACGCCGCACCCGCCACCATCGACGGCGTCTTGGTGGGCGTCGAGATCGTCCCGGCCTCCCGACGGCCCCATGCCCTGCCCGAGCCCATCGACGTGGACGCCCTGCGGGAGTCCCCCGCAGCGGAGAAGCCCACGTTCGCGTGGTCCGCCCCCGAGATCCCCACCACCGACCCCTTCGATCCGTCCACCGCCATGGAGACCCTCATGTCCACCGTCGCCGACCCAACCGTGGCCCGGGCCCGCGAGGCCGTCCTCGGGGCCCTTCGGGCCCAGGGGCTCGACGTGGAGGCCGAGGTCAGCGTGCGCGG
>DASWKP010000321.1:0-21137 GCA_036396575.1 Longimicrobiales bacterium
GAAGCTCTCCAGATCTTCGATTGTCACCATCAGCCCGTCTCCGTGGGTTGATTCGCTGGGCGCCCTGCCTGGTCAGCGGTTGGAAGGGGCGTCTCCCGTCCGTACGGACCCGCGGGACGCCCTGTTTCCCGCGACGTTCGAAAGGTAAGCGGGGCGCCCACTCGGCGCGAGACGAAGGCGAGGGCCTTCAGGCCACCCCCTGGGGATCGAGGATCTCCGCCAGATACCGTCCCGTAAACGAGGAGGGATCCTCGGCCACCCGCTCCGGCGAGCCTTCGACCACCACGTGGCCTCCGGCCTCGCCGCCCTCGGGCCCCAGGTCGATGATCCAGTCCGCGGTCTTGATGACGTGCAGGTTGTGCTCGATGACGATGACGGTGTTGCCCAGCTCCACCAGGCGATGCAGCACCTCAAGGAGGACCCGCACGTCCTCGGCGTGGAGCCCGGTGGTCGGCTCGTCGAGGATGTAGAGGGTGTTCCCGGTGGCGCGCTTGGACAACTCGGTGGCCAGCTTGACCCGCTGAGCCTCTCCGCCGGAGAGGGTCGTGGCCGACTGCCCCAGGTGGATGTAGCCCAGGCCCACGTCCTGAAGCGTCTGCAGCTTGGCGCGGATGCGCGGGAGGGCCTCGAAGAAGTCCAGCGCCTCGTCCACGGTCATGTCCAGGACGTCGCTGATGTTCCTGCCTTTGTAGTAGACGTCCAGGGTCTCCCGGTTGTAGCGCCGTCCCTTGCACACGTCGCACGAGACGTACACGTCGGGCAGGAAGTGCATCTCGATCTTCACGAGGCCGTCCCCCGAGCACGCTTCGCACCGCCCACCCTTCACGTTGAAGGAGAAGCGCCCGGGGGAGTAACCCCTCATCTGGCTCTCCGGGAGGTTGGCGAAGAGGTCCCGGATGGGCGCGAAAAGCGCGGTGTACGTGGCGGGGTTGGATCGGGGGGTGCGGCCGATGGGCGACTGGTCCACGTCGATGACCTTGTCCACCGCCTCCAGACCGTCCAACCCGTCGTGGGCCTCGGGGGCGAGCTTGCTCCGGTAGAGATGCCGGGCCAGGGCGTAGTAGAGGGTTTCGGTGACCAGCGTGCTCTTGCCGGAGCCGCTCACGCCCGTGACGCACGTGAACGTGCCCAGGGGGAAGCTCACCGTGAGGTCCTTGAGGTTGTGGCCGCGCGCCCGGCGCACCGTGAGGACCCGGTCGGGATCCGGCCTCCGCCGAGTGGCCGGCACGGGGATCTCCCGGTCACCCCGGAGATAGGCGCCGGTGAGGGAGTCCGGCTGGGCCAGGATCACGTCCAGAGTGCCCATCGCCACCACCTGGCCCCCGTGGCGTCCGGCCCCGGGACCCAGGTCGATGATCCAGTCCGCGGCCCGGATGGTCTCCTCGTCGTGCTCGACCACGACGACCGTGTTGCCCAGGTCCCTCAGGGTCCGGAGCGTCGCGAGCAGGCGGTCGTTGTCCCGGTGGTGGAGGCCGATCGATGGCTCGTCCAGGATGTACAGGACCCCCACCAGGCGGCTACCGATCTGCGTGGCCAGGCGGATGCGCTGGGCCTCGCCCCCCGACAGCGAACCCGCCGCCCGTCCCAGCGTGAGGTAGTTCAGCCCCACGTTGGTCAGGAAGGACAGGCGCTCCCGGACCTCCTTGAGGATCGGCCCGGCGATCTCCTCGGGGAGGCCGCCTTTGCCGACCGCCAGGCCGCCGAAGAAGTCCAGGGCCTCGTCTATCGACAGGTCCACGATCTCGCCCAGGGACCGGTGCGCCACGGTGACCGCGAGGGATTCGGGGCGGAGGCGGCACCCGTGACAGGCCGGGCACGCCAGGGTGGACATGTACTCCGCGAGCTGGTTGCGCACGGCCTCGGACCTGGTGTCCTGATAGCGGCGCTCCACGTGGTGGACCACGCCCTCCCAGGTGTCCTCGTAGTGCCCGGCCACCCCTCCCCTCTTGTAGGGAAAGCGGATCTTCATCTTGCCCGAGCCGAACAGGATGGCCTGCCGCGTGTCGGGGTCCAAGGCTTGCCACGGAGCTCCGGGGTCGAACTCGTACGCCTCCGCCAACCCCGGGACCACGGAGCGCCGCAGGTGGCCGCCGGGCTCTCCCCAGGGGAGGAGCACCCCCTCCAGGATGGAGAGGGAGGCGTCGGCGACGACCAGGTCGGGGTTGACCTCCTTGCGGGTCCCCAGGCCGCCGCATTCCTCGCACGCGCCGTACGGGGAGTTGAAGGAGAACTGCCGGGGCTCCAGCTCGGCGATGGACGTGCCGCAGCGGGTGCACGCGTAGTGCTCGCTGAAGGTGTGCTCGCGGGGGTCGCCGGCCCCGGAGCGGCCCAGCTCCAGCACCTGCACGATGCCGTCCGCGGTGCGGAGCGCGGTCTCCACCGAGTCGGCCAGGCGCTCCCGGTCCTCCTCCCGGACCACGAGACGGTCCACGACGACCGAGATGTCGTGGTTCTCGTAGCGGTTCAGGACCGGTGGCTGGGACAGGTCGTACGTCTCTCCGTCCACTCGCGCCCGCACGAAGCCGTCCCGGCGGGCCCGCTCGAAGAGCGCCTGGAACTCCCCCTTGCGACCCCGGACCATGGGCGCCAGCACCTCGATCTGCGTGCCCTCGTCCAGTTCCAGGAGACGCTCCACGATCTGGGAGGCGCTCTGGCGCTCCACCGGGCTCCCGCACGTGGGGCAGTGGGGCGTGCCCACTCGAGCCCACAGAAGACGGAGGTAGTCGTACACCTCCGTGACCGTCCCCACAGTGGAGCGCGGGTTGCGCGACACCGTCTTCTGCTCGATGGAGATGGCGGGAGACAGCCCCTCGATGGAGTCGACGTCGGGCTTCTCCATGAGGCCCAGGAACTGGCGGGCGTAGGCCGACAGGGACTCCACGTAGCGCCGCTGGCCCTCGGCATAGATGGTGTCGAAGGCCAGCGACGACTTGCCCGACCCGGAGAGGCCGGTGATGACCACCAGCGACTCCCGGGGCAGCGTCACGTCGATGTTGCGGAGGTTGTGCTCCCGGGCGCCCCGGACGGTGAGGACTTCGTGCGGCATCGGGTGGCGCTTACCTGCCTTCCAGGCGCGCGACGCGCTCCTCCATGGGTGGGTGCGTGCTGAGGAGCTTCATGAGGCCCAGGCCCCGCCACCCGCTCAGGGGGTTCACGATGGCGAGTTGGGCCGCGGCGGGGTTGACCTCCATGGGGATCTGGCGGGCGTGGGCGTCCAGCCGGCGCAGGGCGCTGGAAAGGCCCCGGGGCGTGCCGGCGATCTCCGCGCCGGTCCGATCCGCCTGGAACTCGTTCTGCCGGCTGATCGCGGTCTGGACGATGACGGCGGCAAGGGGCGCCACGATGGACATGGCGAGGACGCCCAGGAAGTTGTCGTCCCGGCTCCGGCCTCCACCGAAGAACAGGAGCCCCCAACGGGCCCAGGTAGCCAGCATCATGACCGCACCGGCCAGCGTGGCGGCGACCGTGGCCACCAGGACGTGACGGTGCTTGATGTGAGCCAACTCGTGGGCCGTGACCCCCTCCAGCTCGTCCCTGGACAGGGCCTGGAGGATGCCCTGGGTGAAGCACACCACGCCCTTGGCCGGGCTCCGTCCCGTGGCGAAGGCGTTGGGCTGGGGCTGCGGGGAGATGGCCACGGTGGGCACAGGCAGGTCCGCCCGACGGGCCAGTCGCTCCACCATCTCGTACAGCTCCGGGGCCTGGCGGCGGTCCACCACCTGAGCCCGGTACATGCGCAGGACGACGCGGTCGCTGAACCAGTATGAACCCACGTTCATGACGACCGCGAACGCGAACGCGACAGTGGCGCCGCTCTGCCCTCCCAGGGCGTAGCCAGCGCCGATGAACAGCAGGGTGAGGCCGGTCATGAGACCGGCGATCTTGAAAATCTGCATTCGGATCGTCCTCCGTGTGGTCCGACGGGTCCCGGGCGGCGGCCACGCGGAACGCCGTCCTCTCGGGAACGAGGTGCTATACCCGAACCTCCCGGCGCGGGATCCTGGCGCGATTCGTCAGTACGCCCATTCCCGGATCACCGAGAAGCCCACCACCAGCGTGGTGCGGAAGCCGAGCTCCCGGAAGCCGAAGGCGCCGCTCCTGAGGAACCGGTCGTCCAGGAAGGCCTCGATGCGGTACAGGTCCGCGACCTGCCACTCCAGCCTGGCGCCGAGGGGCGTGGCCCGCGCGCCACCCGCCTGGAAGAGCGGACGGACGATCAGAACGGCGAAGAAGTCCTCGCTCAAGTAGCGGCCCACCTCCACGCTCGTCTGGGCGGCCTCCGTGCCCGACCCGGCCCCGGACACGACCTGTCCCGGCTGGTTGATGGCGAAGTAGTCCAGCCCCCACTGCCGAGACACCAGCGAGGAGATCTGATTGGTCAGGGAGCCGAAGCCATAGGACAGGAACCCCGTGGTGGCCCCGGACAGGAGCCCGGCCTGGCCGCTGGTAAGCTCGTATGTGGGCCTGCCGAACACGATGTAGCTGACCAGGTCCGACTCGGCCAGCGCCCGCTCGTCGGACAGGAGCTGAACGCGAGGATGCTGGAGCGTTCCGTTCACCGTGGCCGAGATGTCCAGGGGGTCGCCCTGGCTCCGGCGCACCCGGGTGCGAGCCTGGATGTCCAGGTCCGGGTTGATGCCCGGGATGCCCACGAAGTCGACGGATCCGCCGGTGACGTCGAAGCGGCGGCCCAGGGTGGAGTACGAGCCCCGGATGGCCCGGAGGCTTCCCACCAGGACCAGATCCCGGCTGCCCCGGTCGTAGGTCAGCGTCAGGTCGTCACCGCCGATCTCCACGTTGAGGTCCTCGCTCCTCAGCCACGTGTCCCGGTCCACCACCAGGCTCACGTCCACCCACAGGTTCCGGACGAAGGGGTTTTCGCTGCCGGGCACGCTGCCCTGGGTGCCGCCCCAGGCGGTGTCCATGACCAGGTCCAGGAAGCGCGGATCGCTCAGGTCCACCACGCCGGCGGTACGGCGGAACTCCTCCACGTAGAGGACGCCCTCGTCCACCCTGAGGCCCCGTCCTTCGGACGCGCGTCCGCGGATGATCGGCCGTCTGTAGGCTCCCGTCAGGGTCACGTCGCCGCTGACGCGCCCGGTGACGTCCCGCCGGTTCACCGCCTGGAAGCCGCTGAAAGAGAGCACGAGATCGAAGGTGGGGTTGCTCAGGGGTTCGAGCCCGACCGAGCCCGTGATGTAGACCTCACCCACAGAACGGGCCCGGGCGTCGACGTCCACCCGACCGTCGGGATTCACGCGCAGGGTCCCCTCGACGTTCTCGTGGCGGACGGCCCCAAGGGCCGGAATGCGCCAGGAGGCGTTCTGCATCACCAGAGTCCCGGATGGGGCCGGAGCCTCGACAGTACCGGCGATCCGGAAGTTGCCCGCCACGGTGCCCCCCACGTCTTCCAGCCCTTCGACCGGCGCCATGGCGAAGGCCGCCGGCAACGAGTCCGCCACGACGGTCACGTCCATGTCCCGGTCCGAGGGAAAGCGGTCTACCACCCCGGTCAGGGCCAGGTCCATGGGGATCGTCCCCTCCACCTGGAGGACCCTGCGGCCCTCCCGCCAGGCGTCCACGTCCAGCGACGCGACCCCGTCCCGGTAGTCGAGGCCGCCTTCCACCCGAGTGAGGTCCCACGACTTCCACCGCACCTCCTCGGCCGACAAGACGCCGTCGATGACGGGGCTGCGGGCCGTGCCGGTAATGCGGAGGAGAAGGTCCACGTCGCCCTGGACGGCCAGATCTTCGCGTTGGGCCAGCCGGGCGAGGCGATCGAGGCGCACCCCCCGCGCGTCCAGCGTGAAGTCGGCGGCTCCTGCCCGCGGCAGCACGCCGGCAGCCCACACCTCCATCGGGTCGTCGCCTCCCCGTGCCACGATGATCGTATCCAAGCGCAAACCCTCTCCGTCCCACTCGATGCGTCCCTGCCGGGCAAGGTGCCAGATCGCGGTGTCGAAGCGGACCCGGAGTGAGTCCAGGTCCACGCTGCCGCCCGCGCTGTCCAGGCGGAGGTAGCCCCGGGCCGAGTAGGCCTCCGTGGCACCCCGCTGGGCCCCCACTGTGACCCAACCTCCATCCTCTCCGTAGTCCACCTCGAGGCTGCCCGACGCGAAGGCCCGGCCATCGATGAGCACCGAGTCGGTCTGGACGGCCATGCCCAGCGGCACGCGACCCCCGAGCACGTCGTCCACCGAGAAGGTCACGCGGGCCCCCTTCACGAAGTCCCGGCGATAGACCGCGTCCTCCAGGACGGCGGATCCCGTCGCATCCAGACGCTCCAGGGATCCGCGGAACACCACGTCCGCCAGTGCCCGTCCCGACATGGCCACGTCCGGCGTGTCCGGCAGCGTCTCCGGATCCACGCCCTCCAGAGCCAGGAGGTCCCACTCCAGGGTGGACAGGGTGTCCTTGGCCACGACGCTCTCACCCATGAAGAGGGGTCGGAGGAGGAGGAGGGAGTCGCTGGTCGCGCGGAGGCGAAGCTCAGGAGCGCCGGCCGCCGGCCTCACGGCCAGGGCGCCCCCGCCGTTCAGGTCGACGCCTCCCACGCGGGCCGTCACCGTGTCCACCGTGAGGAGTCCATCCGCCAGGTCGAAGTCCACCGCCACCGTGTCCAGGATCAACGTCCCCACCCGGGAGGCGGTGACCCGCAGGGTGCCCCGCAGGCTCGCCGAGTCCGGGTCCAGCCCCATGCCCTCCACGGCGAAGTGGCCGTTGACCGCTCCGTCCGCGGGCAAGCGCGTCACCAGAGCGCCCAGGTCGAGATCCTGGACGTCTCCCTCCAGACGGTACCGGGCCCCCGGGTCCCGGAGGTCCAGACGGGCCTCCAGGTCGGCGGAGCCCCGCACGCCGGACAGGCTCGCGGTAACGACGAGGTCCGACAGCGGCCCCCGCGCCCGCACGGATCCCGTCACGCTTCCCTCGACCGGCAGGCCGGGGCGATGGGTCCGCAGGGCGAGAAGGGAGAGAGGCGCCAGGTCTCCCTGGACATCCATCGTGAACCCGTCCTCCCCCCTCCGCACGGAGCCGTCGGCCAGCACCCGGGACAGGTCGGTCCCGGGCGCCTGGTGGCTCGCCTCCCCGACGAAGCGCAGCCCGTCGTTCAGGCGTCCCGTGGCCACGACCGACAGGCCACCCGTGCCGGACAGATGGACGCTGTCCCCGAGAACGGGCCCAAGGAGGGCCCAGTCCAGGGGGTCCAGGTCCAGCCGGAAGCGGGTGGCGCCCACGCGGTCGCCCAGGTGGAGGACGCCCTCGAAGTCCGCCGTCGTGGAAGCCACGCTCGGCCGGGAAGTCTGGAAGACGAGGTTGCCGGCGGTGACGACGCCGTCCAGGGGCCCGTCCAGCGAGAGCCGCCCGCGAACCGTGCCCGCCACGGGCGGGCGGTCCTGCCACCAGGGGTCCAGCCGGGCCAGGTCCAGGGGCGAAAAGGCCAGGTCCAGAGCGCTGAAGTGGGTACGCGCCTCGCCAATTACCACCCGCCCATTCGCTTCCACCACGTCGCCGCCGACGCGCAACTCCGCCTCCGTGAACCTCCAGCTCATGGCGCCCCGCGTCAGAGTGAGGGCCACGCCCCCCCGGGCCGTCCCCTCCGATAGCCGTGGCTCGGCCCAAGTCACGTCGGCAAGGGCCGCACGGGGCGATACCACGTCGAACCCCAGGACCAGGCCATCGTCGCCGCTGAAGTCCAGGACGAGCCGGCCCGACGCCTCGGAGCCGGGGAGCCTCAGGTCCGACGCGTCCACCGTCAGGATCCCTCCCCTCCAGGTGGCCACGCCTTCCAACTGGGTCACCGTAAGGGGGTCCGTGAAGATCCTCCCCAGGAAGCCGAGGGAGTCCACCGTGATCTCAGCTCCCGAGACGCCGGAAGGCCCCACGATGACCCGGGGGAGGGTGGCGTCGACCTCCTCGAAGGCGATGCGCCGGAGGGGACCCCCCGGGCCGTCCACGACGACGGCCCGCTCAGCGTCCTCCCCTTCGTGGGGTGTGAGGATCTCGAGGCTCCCCCCGACGACCCGGACCTCTAGGAGCGTGATCTCCCGGGCTCGCCCGCCAGCGACATCGGCGGAGTCCCGCCCGGCGGACCCGAAGAGCCGGCTGACGTTGGAGGCCTCCTGCCCCCGGAGGCGGGCGATGCGCACGCGCGGGCCGTAGACCACCAGGGAGCTGACGGAGATGTTCCCCGTCAGGAGAGCGCCCCAGAAGTACGTGGCTACCACCGAGTCCGCGCGGACGAACGGCTCGCCGTCGGGCCCGTCCATCTCCACGCCGTAGAGCCGCGCGCCGCTCAGGAGGTCGGCGGAGCGCACGTTGGCCACCCTGACCTCCCCGCCGAGGGCCCGGCTCACGCGGTCCGTCATCGCTTGCACGAGCCAGCGTTGGCCCGGGCCGGTCCGGGTCAGGACCAGGAAGAGCCCGGCCCCGCCCACGACGGCCACCGTCAGGAGGCGAACGGCCCAGCGCAGGAGCCGTCGCCTCGGTCGGCGTGGGTCGCTCCCGGTCGGGGAGCCGTCCATCTCCAGGGGCTCGTCGGCCATCAGAAGGCCTGCCCGATGGAGAGGTGGAGCTGAAAGCGCCGGAAGAAGCCACCCGAGTCTCCGAAGAGCACGGTACGGTCCAGGATCGCCAGGTGGTCCTGTTTGATCCATGGAATCGTCATCGCTTCGCCATTCGGGCCCGCCACGCGGAGCTGCGACTCGAACGGGTGCTCGCCCGCCTGGAACGGCTCCAGCAGCGACGTCACCACGGGCAGGGGCTCACCCTCCCGGAAGCGGTACGCCACGTCCAACCTCACCGGGCCGATGGGGCTGAAGTAGCGGACGCCCACACCCGGAGAGGCCTCCAGGTCATCGAGGCGGAGCGTCGCCCCCTCCCGCCAGACCTGGCCCAGGTCGGTGAACAGGACGGCCTGGAAGTCACCCGCGAAGGCGAAGCGGTACTCCAGGGTTCCCTCCAGGAGGCGGGTGCCCCCGGTCGGGCGGGGAGAGAAGGCCCCGTCGTCCAGCGCTCCGGCATCGCACACCAGGGCCAGAATGTCCTCGGGGGCGCACACCGGTGGGAGGAACGCATCCTCCCCCGCCGGCCGGTACCCCAGGAGGTCCTCCACGTCCGCGGTCAGGACCCGGGGGCCCAGGCGGTTCTGCGCGAACCCCCGGACGGAGTTGGCGCCACCGGCGTAGAAGCGCTTCTGAGGGTGGATGACGCCGAGGCCGCCCAGCGAAACACGTCCGAACTCGCCACCGGCGACCCACCCCACGCGGAGCCGGGCGGCCCACACGGTACGCCTGGCCAGCTCGTCGTACCAGGTGCCCTCGGCGATGACGCGGTTGTATGCGAACTCGGACCCCGTGAGGGTGGAAGCGTGCTCCAGGTCCAGAAGGAGCTGGTAGCCGTCCGACGGATTGAGGAGGCTATTGGTCCGGGCCCTCGTGAGCAGGACCCCGACGGGCGAGAGCCAGTTGGCCCTCTGCAGGACGCGTATGTCCTCCGGGTCGCACACCAGGAGGCTCGTGCAGAAGAAGACCTCGGCGGCGTCCAGGGTGGAAAGCTGCGGCCGATATCCCGCGCTGAGGGACGTTCCCGGACCCAGCACCCGGTTGAGGGAGGCCGTGACACCCACCGCCCGCCGCACGAAGACGTCGGGCAGACTCTGGCGCTCGGCGAAGACCGAGGCGGTGAAGGAGTTGCGCGTGGAGAAGAACCAGGGCTGAAACAGCTCGGCGGACAGGAGCCAGTTGATGTCGGCGAAGTCGCCGCTCCCACTCTGCGGACACACGCTCCCGCCCAGGTCGCGCGCCAGGATGTTGGACACGCGGCCCCGCACCTGGAGGCGGCGGGCACCCCCGAGGAAGTTCCGGCTGGCCCACGTCGTCGCGGTGTTCAGACAGTCCGACGTGCTCCAGCCCACCGCCGTCTCGACCCGGTGCACGTCTCCCTCGAAGATGTCCACGGTCAGAGGGACGAGGCTGTCCGGCTCGAAGTCCAGATGCTCCTCGATCGTGGCGTTGCGCACCAGCTCGAGGCTGAAGAGGTTGCGCTGCCCCTGTAGGACCAGGTCCCGCCTGTACACGTCGCCAGGGCCGAAGGGCAGCATACGCAGGAGAGCCGCATCGGACAGGTGGGCCGAGGCGGAGTCACGCCGAAGGACCACCGCCCCGAACCGAGCGCGGGGTCCCGTGAGGACGTCGTACTCCACCATCGCCTGATAGGGCGCGTCGTTGGGAACGAAGATGCTGCGCAGGACATCCGCGTGCGCGTATCCGTCGTTGCGCAGGCGGACCAACAGGCTGTCCCGCGTGGCGTCCAGGAGGATGGCGCTCAGGGGGTCGCCCTCCTCCAGCGGGAGACGGCGCAGGAGACGCGACTGTTCGACGCCCTCGATCCCGATGAACGAGATGGAGTCCACCAGGACCGGGCGCCCCTCGTCGATGCCGAAGGTGATGTCCACCTTGCCGCCGCCACTCTCTTCGACCTGGGGCGTGCCGATGGTGGCGTCGCGATACCCTCGCTGCCGGTAGTACCAGTACAGGCGCATGGCGTCGTTGGGCAGCTCGACCGCGTCCAGGTAGTGCTCGTCCAGGGAGAAGCCCACACCCAGGGGACAGAGGAGGGTGAGCTTGAAGAAGAAGTCCCGGCACTCGGTCTCCCGATTGACGATGGCCCGCCGCAGAGAGTCCTGGGGAAAGACGTGGTTGCCCTGGAAGCGAACGCTCCGTACCTCCTGCCCGCCGGGAGGGGGGGGTGGGCCCTGGGCCGCGGCGGGGCCCGGGACGCCCAGGATGAGGCCCAGGACCACGCCGAGGACCTGGCCGGACCCACGCGGCCCGGGAGGCCGTACACGCCGAGGCGCACCCGTGGCCAGGGGAAGCGCGAAGCGGTCCGGCCGAACGGGGGGGGCGGTCATGGTCAGGCCGCCGGGCCGCGGTCCCGGCCGACTTCGCCATCCTCCCTGTCGCGCCCTTCCACCGGCTCCCGGGCCAGGACGAGCCGCGTCAGGTAGTAGACCACCAGCCCCACCGCCGCCCCGAGGGAGCCCGCCACCACGGACGCCACGGCGTTCTCTCTCCGGGAGGGCCGGTTTCGGATCCAGCGCGTCACCGGGCGGCCTCCCGCGGCTCCAGCGCGGCGGCAGCCTCGTGAGCGGGCGCCGGCGTGCCGATCGCGGATGCCCCGCCCAACTCGACCTGCTGCGCCCATCCCGGCCGGGCGGACCCGCGTGGAAACACGTGGACCGCATCCGGCGTGAAGCACCCGTCCGCGGGGCGGTGGAGGAAGCGGGTGACCTCTACGCGATCCCGGTCCACTCGGACCCGGTTGAAGCTGTTCCTGCCCCGCTCCCGGCCCCTCCCCCGCGACGACGTGGTGGTGCCACTGTACGCCATCACGATCGCGTGGGAGTCCACCTCGGGCACCACGTCGAGGGAGGAGGCGACGAAGCCCCGGTGCAGGTGGCCCGAAAGGACCAGCTCGACGCCCATGTCGTGGAACGCGGTGAGGATCTCGCGTGCCCGGGGCAGGCGCGCATCCGCCTCGTCGTCCGGGGCGAAAGCCAGCAGGTGGTGTGTCACCATCACGCGGGCGGCGCCCTCCGGCGCGCCGTCGAACGCCTCGGCGGCGAAGTCCACCTGCTCCGGGGAGATGCGCCCGTTGACGATGGCGTGGTGAGGGGCGGAGGAGTTGAGCGCCACGATGACCGCCCCCTCCACCCGGGTCACGGTGTCCAACTCGTCCTGGATGTGCGCACGGTAGTTCCCGTAGGGCGCCAAGGCCCGCTCGAACACCCGGTACAGGGGCACGTCGTGGTTTCCGGGCGTCACGACCCGGGGCACGTCGGGCAGACTGTCCAGGAAGGCCCGGGCAGCCTGATACTCGGCCACCTTGGCCCTCTGCGTGAAGTCGCCGGACAGGACCAGGACGTCCGGCGCCATGTCCAGCGCGGCACGCCGCAGAGCCTCCCCCACCTCGGGGCGGTACGGCTCCCCGAAGTGGAGGTCGGAGGCGTGGAGCAGCGTCAGCACGGTCGCGACCGCTCAGGCCCCTGAGGCCGCGGCGGGCTTGGCGGACGCCGCGACGCGCATGCGCAGGGCGCCCAGGAAGCCCACGGTGATGAGCGCCATGCTCAGGATCTGCGCCAGGGTGAGGATGCCGAAGAAGCGGTCGTCCTTGGCCCGGAAGAACTCGACGAGGAGGCGCTCCGCGCCCGCCATCATAAGCCACATCATGAAGAGCCAGCCCGCGCGGTGGCGGTGCCTCCGGATGCGCCACAGGACCAGGAAGATCAGCGTGGACAGGGCCACCTCGTAGAGCTGGGTCGGGTGGACCGGCACGATCTGGCCGTACCGCTCGATGAGCTCCGGATCCACCGCGATCCCGAACTCGCGCTCGATGATGTCCACCCGGGTCGGCGGCGAGCCCAGGGGAAAGCGCACGCCCCACGGCAGGGATGTGGGCCGGCCCCAGTCGTCGCCCACCATGAAGCACCCGATGCGGCCCACGGCGTAGGCGATGGCCAGGGGCGCGGCCACGTAGTCGGCCACGCGGCCCAGGTCCAGCTTGGAGCGGTACACCTCCCAGACGCACAGCGCGGTGGCCCCGAGGAAGCCCCCGTACCAGACCATGCCGCTACGCTGGAGGACGAAGGACAGCCCCTCCTGCTGGAGCCGCGGGAAGTTCAGGAGCACATAGTAGATCTTGCCCCCGAGGATCCCCCCGATGACGGCCATGAAGATGAAGTCCCACGCCTTGTCCGGGTCGTACCCACCCCTGGACATCTCGGCCCGGAGCGCGAAGCCGGCCGTGAGGAAGGCCAGCAACATGAAGACGCCGAAGGACGTGACGGCCTCACCGCCCAGGATGGGCAGGGCCTCCGGGAACCTGAAGACGATGGGATGCACGGACTCTACTCCACTCGCGTCAAAGAAGAACTAACCAGCCACCACGGCCCCGGCCCTGCGTACGAGGCCCGGGAACGCCAGGGACGCCGACGCCTCCATCTCCGGCTCCGCCACCTCGCCCCGGTCCAGGCGGAAGCGCCCCGCCCGGGCCACCATGGCCCCGTTGTCCAGCGACAGACGCGGCGACGCGAGCAGGAGCTTGCCCCGGCGGCCCAGGGAGCTGGACATCACCTCCCGGAGACGTCCGTTCGCGCTCACGCCTCCGCCCAGGAGGACCCGGTGGCACCCCGTCTCCTTCACCGCCCGGAGCGTCTTGGCGACCAGGACCTCCACCGCCGCCTCCTGGAAGGACGCCGCCACGTCCGCCCGACGCTCGTCCAGCACGCCCATGGTGTCCAACTCGGCCACCAGGTTGGCCACGGCCGTCTTCAGGCCGCTGAACGAGACATCGTAGTAGTCGGCATCCTCGGGTCGCTGGTTCTTGCGGAGCATGGGCCGGGGCAGCTCGAACCGGTCCCCCACGCCGTGCGCCGCCAGCGCCTCCACCTCCGGACCCCCGGGATACGGCAGATCCAGGACCTTGGCCACCTTGTCGAAGGCCTCGCCGGCCGCGTCGTCCCGCGTTTCACCCAGGAGAACGTAGTCTCCCCAGCCCCGCGCGTGCAGGAGGAGGGTGTGCCCCCCGGAGACCAGGAGCGCCACGAAGGGCGGCACGGCATCGGGTTCCTCCAGCACGGGGCCGAACAGGTGGGCCTCCATGTGGTGCACGGCGACCAGGGGAACGTCGAGGGCCCACGCGGTCGCCTTGGCCCACGCCACGCCCACCAGGAGCGCACCGATGAGACCCGGCCCCGCGGTGACCGCCACCGCCTCGACGTCGCCAAGAGCCATCCCCGCCTGGAGGAGCGTCGAGTCCACGACCTGGTCCACCGTCCTCAGATGCGCCCGTGCCGCCAGCTCCGGCACCACTCCCCCGTACACGTCGTGCTCGTCCTGGGACAGGATCACGTGGCCCAGGATCCGGTCGTCACCGTCCAGCACGGCCGCCGATGTCTCGTCGCAGCTCGTCTCCAGGCCCAGGATCGGGCCAGGAGTCACGGTCCCTCTCCCGGCGGCGCCGCCGGCTCCGACGAAGCTTGGTCCGTGGTCTCGGGTGGGGTCAGCCACATGACGCGGACCGAGTCGGGGTCCGGCCGTGCGCGAACCAACTCGGGCACCCCCTCGAGCCGGAACGGCACGGTCCGCTGCTGTCCGGGCCTCAGGCCGTCCAGTGCCTCGGCGTCCACGACCGCCCTCAGAAGGGGGATGGCGGTCTGGCTCACTCGGGTGCGGGCCCCCAGGAGCGTGACGGGAATGAAGCGCGGCTCGACCACCACCAGGGTCGAGTCGGCCCCGGGGGGGAACTCGGCGAGGACCACCGGCACCGCCGGCACGAGCTGCTCGATGACCCCTTCCAGAGTGACGCCCACGCTGGCGGTCACCGAGCGCAGGAAGAGCCCGTGCAGCCCGGTGGTGTCGATACCCACCGGGTAGGCGCCGGATTCGCGGAGCTCCGTAAGGTCCAGAGGGCGCAGGGCGATGTAGTCCAGGGCCTCCACGCGGCTGGCCGGCCCGGTGACATTGACGACGGCCGGGCTGGCGCTCATGGGCTGTACCAGCGCCACGTCTTCGGGCAGCTCACCGATGGTTCGCACCGAGAGGGGCACGGGCCTCCGCAGCGTCTGTTCGAAGGTCAGGATCACGCTCCCCGGGATGATCTGCTGGACCACCAGGGAGCCACCTCCGTCCGTGATCACCCAGTCCCGGCGAAGCTCGACCACCGTGTCCCGGGCGGTCACGTCCGCGATCGGGATGCGCACCACCGTGCCCCCCCGCGTGATGCGCGTGATGTCCCTCAGGGATCCTGAGAGGTGGACCTCCACCTCGGCCGGCGTCGGCGGACCGAGCGGGGTCCACTCCGGGTTGTCCACCTGGACCAGCACCGGCACGCTCAGGACGGTGTTGGTGCTGTCCGGATCCGCCTGAACCACGGCCCACAGGAATATGGCCAGGCCCAGGGCGGCGAACTTGAGCCCCCAGTTCCTGGGCAACCACCGGGACAGGGCACCCACCGCCGGATCCTCCTACTGAGCCAGCAGACGGTGGATAAGGGCCCGATAGTTGGGATGGTCCCAGACCGTCGCCCCGGCGAGCTTGCGGGCGATGACTCCGTCCGTACCGATGATGAAGGACTCGGGCACGCCCACGGTCTGGTAGATCCGCTGGATGTCGCCCCCGGGGTCGTGGAGGATGGGGAAGGTCAGGTCCAGCTCGTCGGCGAACGCGGCGAGATCCCCGCTGGATACGCCCTTTCGCCCGCCCGGGTCGACCTGTCCGAGCCCCGGATCGACGCTCACCGCCAGGATCTCGAAGCGCTCATCGCCGATCTCCCGGTAGAGAGCCTCCATGGACGGCATCTCTCCCCGGCACGGCGGGCACCAGGTGGCCCACACGTTGACCAGCAGCACCTTGCCCTCGTAGTCGGACAGAGCGACGCGCTCGCCATCCAGGGTCCACGCCGCGAAGTCCGGTGCCCGCTCCCCCGCGATCACCGGCCGGAAGCGTCCGCGACCGACCCACGCCGCCACCACCAGCGTGGCCATGAGGGTCGTGGCCACCGCATAAGGCAGCCTGGACGGTCCGCGCCGCTCCGCATCGGTCCTTCGTTCGCGCTCGGGCACCGATTCCACCGCGGGTCGAGGAGTGTGAAAGCTGCGGAATGCTACGGCTCACAGGGGGTTTTGTTCCAACGGGGAGGGCTCATCCTGGCGGCCTCCGCGCCCCACGGACAGACGGACCTCGGCCCCTGGCTCCAGGAGGGTCTCCGCTGGGGGAAGCTGCTCCACGACGATCCCCCGATCCCGTCCGAACCGGAACACCTCGTCCACCTCCGAGACGTCGAGGCCAAGAATCTGAAGCGTATCCCGGGCCTGCCGCTCGCTCATGCCGAGGACCCTGGGCATGGAGATCAGCCGAGGGCCCAGGCTGACGGTCAGAGAGACCTCGCCGGGCAACGCCAGCTCGGTGCCCTCCTCCGGAACGACCGCGATGACGTGACCCCTGGGGATGGTATCCGACTCCACGCTGTCCGCGCGCACGCTGAAGCCCGTGGCTTCCATGAGGTTCCGGGCCCAGTCGTCCCGGGCCGCCACGACCTCCGGAACGGCGCGGCGCTCCGGGCCCAGGCTCAGGGTGAGCCGAACCGCGTTGGACGGCCTGGACAATTGACCCGGCAGAGGCGACTGCCCCACCACCGTACCGCTGTCGATGTCGGGATGACGCACGACGTCCAGCTCGCCCACGCTCAGCCCCACCTCGGACAGCTCCGCCGTCGCGGTCGCGAGATCCAGGCCCGTGAGCGCCGGCACCACGCTCATGTCTCCCGGAGGGGGCGCCGCGGGAAAGAGGATCCACGTGGCCAGGGCGTACCCCATCCCCAGGCCCCCGACGGGCAGGAGGAACGCCAGAGCCACGGTACGCGGCCAACGCTCTCGCCCACCCGCTGCGTTCTTGTTCCGTCGAGACGACTTGCCCCACCGGCGGCGGAGGGATCTTCCCAGGTGCATGGCCTACTCCACCCGGCGGAGGCGGGCCGCGAAGGCCCCGTCGAAGCCCGTCCGCTGGGGCAGAACCTCCAGCAAGCCCCGGGGATCCACGTAACGGGGATCCGGAGCCTCCGGGGGCTCCAGCGAAAATCCGGCATGCCGTTCGAGAAAGGCGTCCACCTGCTGTCGGTTCTCCTCTGGCTCGAGTGTGCACGTGCTGTAGACCAGGAGCCCGCCGACCGCCACGGCCTCGGCGGCTCCGTCCAGCATCCGGGCCTGGACCCGCGCCAGGCCCTTCACGTCCGAGGGGCGCAAGCGCCAGCGCGCGTCGGGGTGCCGGCCGAGCGTCCCGGTCCCGGTACAGGGAGCATCCAGCAGGACCATGGGCGCCCCACGCACCGGCGGGCGCTCGGCCACGGCCACCGCCAAGCCCACCCGAAGCCCCGTGCGGGCGACGTTGTCCCGGAGGAGCCGAAGGCGCGCCACGGAGCGATCGGCCGCCAGAACATAGAAACCCCGTCCGGCGAGAGACAGGGCCTTGCCCCCCGGCGCGGCGCACAGATCCGCCACCCAGGGCGCCTTCCGGTCGGCACCTCGGGAGGCGGCTCGGGCTCCGTCGCCCGGGCCGGCGTACGACACCACGAGCGAGGCCCCCGGATCCTGGACCACGCATGCGACCGCTTGCAAGACCCGGGCCGGATCCCCTCCGGCAACCTCCAGGCACTCGGTGCCCCGGCCCACGGGCGCGGCCTCGACCCCCGCCTCCCGCAGCGCCGCCAACGCCTGCTCGGCCGTCCGCCCCAGTGGAACGACGGTCAGGGCGGGCACCCGGTTGTTCCGCTCCACCAGCTCCAGCACGTCCAGCGCGGGCCATCGGGCCAGCCACCGCTCGACGAGCCAGAGGGGGTGCGATCCCCACGAGGCCAGGTGCCGGGCGGGTTGCTCCTCCAAGCGAGGGAAGAGCTCCGGGTCCTCGCCCCGGTCCGTCACGGCCCGGAGCACGGCGTTGGCCAGGGCACCGGCCCCCTTTCCCCCGACGGACCGGGCCTGCGTCACCGTCTGGGACACCGCCGCGTAGGCGGGCACGGAGCCCATGCGCAGCACCTGATAGGCGCCCAGACGGAGCGCGTCCAGGACCGGCCCCTCCACCGTCTCCACGCCCCGGTGGACATGGTGGTCCAGGAGGTGGTCGATCCGGCCTCGCAGGCGCACCGTGCCGTAGGTCAACTCGTGGACCCAGTGGCGCTCCCGCTCCGGAAGCCTCCGGGTGGCGGCCCCGAACGCCAGGTCGAGGCGGCGGCCGCGTCCGACGGCCTGGAGGATCTCCAGAGCGGCGGTCCGGGCGGGGGTGACGGTCACGAGGTTGCCGTCAGTCCAGCATGCCCCGGGTCGGGGAGGACGGAACCGCGATCTCCCGGGAGGGCATGCGCCCCGCCAGGAAGGCCAGCCGTCCCGCGAGCACGGCGTGGCGCATGGCGGTGGCCATCGCCACGGGATCGTCCGCGGCGGCGAGGGCGGTGTTCATGAGGACCCCGTCCACGCCCTGCTCCATGGTCACGCACGCGTCCGACGCCGTGCCCACGCCGGCGTCCACGATGACCGGCACGTGCAGCCGGCGCTTGATCTCCCGGATGAAGTAGGGGTTCACGACGCCGAGCCCGCTGCCGATGGGGCTGGCCAGGGGCATGACGGCCACGCACCCCGCGTCCTCCAGGCGCAGCGCCGAAATGAGGTCGTCGTTGGTGTACGCCATGACCTTGAAGCCTTCGCTGGAGAGCGTACGCGCCGCCTCGATGGTGGCCTGCACGTCGGGCAGGAGGGTCTCCTGGTCCCCGATGACCTCGAGCTTGAGGAACTCGTTGAAGCCCGCGGCCCGGGCCAGGCGGGCGTAACGGACAGCGTCCTCCGCCGTGTAGCAGCCCGCGGTGTTGGCCAGGATGAAGAACTCCTCGGGATCCAGATGGTACAGGATCCCCTCCTCGCTCTTGCGGTCCAGATCGACGCGACGGACGGCCACCGTTACCACGTCCGCGCCGCTGGCCCGGATCGCGTCCACCATGACCTGGTTGTTGGTGTACTTTCCGGTCCCCACGATCAGGCGCGACGTCAACTCGCGCCCGCCCACCACGAGGGGCTCGTCGGCGACTCCCGTCGCCGCTTGGATCGACTCCATGGTCGGACTCCTCTCCATTCTCGATTCGGCGGGCCCGACGAGCCTCTACCCGCCGCCCACGAAGTGCACGAGTTCCAGGGTGTCGCCCTCGGACACGCTCACCTCTCCGTACCGATCGCGGCTCAGGATCTCCCGGTTGTGCTCCACCACGACCATGCCGGGAACCAGATCCAGGGACTCCAGGAGCCCCAGGACCGTGAGGTCGGGGGCGACCTCCCTTTCCGTTCCGTTCAACGTCACCTGGATCCGGTCCGCCGACACCGCTCCTCCTTCGTCCGCGTTTTCGTTCACCCGGCCGGCGTGTCCGGCGTGGCCCGTGGCGGCGGTGCCGCACCGTCGAGCGGCTCCGCCCGCTCCACGGCCTCCACGAGCCGCGCCACGGCTTCCGCCGGATCCGGGGTCTGCCACACCCCACGGATCAGCGCCACCCCGTGGGCTCCGGCGGCCAGGACCTCCGCCACCCTGCCGACCTCGATTCCACCGATACCCACGAGCGGCACGGTAGTGCGCGCCCGGACACGCCGGACCAACGCGGTGCCGCCGCCCTCCCTCCCCGCGTGGGAGGGCGTCTCGAACACCGCGCCCACGAACAGATAGTGGGCTCCGGATGCCTCGGCGGCCCCGGCCTCCTCGGGCCCGTGCGTGGACGCTCCCACGCGGGTGCCCTCCGGCAGGAGGCTGAGCGCCACGTCCACGGGCAACGAGCGCGCTCCCAGGTGGACGCCGTCCAGGCCGAGCGCCAGGGCCACGTCGACGCGGTCGTTGACCACGAGCATCGTGCCCGTGTCGCGCCCGATCCGCCGAAGCCCCAGGGCCACGTCGTGGAGGATCCGCCCGGACGTCCCGGGCCCACGGACGTGGAATGCCACGGCCGCACCCCCGGCCTCCATCACCCGCCGGGCTTCGTCCGGAAAGCCGGAGCGCTCGAGAACGGCGTCGTCGGTGACGACGTGGACGCGCGGGACCGGCCTCACACGAAGCGCCGGCCTTCCTCCACGCCCCGCCCGTGGAGCCAATCCCCGGCCAACATGCGGCGCCGGCCCGGAGGCTGGACCTCGCCGAACCAGACCACGCCGGACCCGGCGGCCACCGCGATCCCGCGGGAGGGGTCCCTGGAGACGACGGTGCCGGGAGCCGGGCCGGTCGCTCCGCCGCCAACGTCGCCTGCTTCGGGGCCGTCGGCGGAGCTTGGGCTAGCGCCCGTTTCGGGGCGAGGAGCGAACAGCTTGACCGGGCTGCCGTCGAGGACGCTCCACGCCCCCGGCGTCTCGTCCATGCCGCGCACCAGGTCGGCCACCTCCCGGGCACTCGCGCTCCAGTCGATGCGCGCGGTATCCCGGTCCACCTTGGGCGCGTACGTGGCGCGGGCCTCGTCCTGGTCCCGCTCCGCCACCGCGCCCACGGACAGCAAGGCCAGGGCCTCCACCAGGGCCACCGCCCCGACCTCGCTCAGACGCGACGCCAGTTCCGTGGCGGTCTGGGTGGCGCCGATGGGCTCCTCCTCCTGAAGGAGGATCGGCCCCGCGTCCATGGCCTCCACCATGCGCATCACCGTGACACCCGACGTCTCGTGGCCTCGGATGATGGCCCAGTTCACCGGCGCGGCGCCCCGAAGCGCCGGCAGGAGGGAAGCGTGGACGTTGAAGGAGCCCAGACGGGGAACGTCCAGCACCTCCCGGCGCAGGATGTGGCCGTACGCCACCACCACGCTCGCGTCGGGCTCCAGGGCGCGAATGCCCGCGAGGAAGTCCTCACCCCGGGGCGGATCCGGCGTCATGACGTGGAGGCCGTCTTCCAGCGCGACCTCCTTCACGGGGGAGGGCGTCAGGCGTCGCCCCCGCCCGGCCGGCCGGTCGGGCTGGGTCACGACGCCCACCACGTCGTGGCCCTCTTCGGTGAGGGCGCGGAGGCTCGGAACGGCGAAGAGCGGGGTGCCCCAGAAGAGAACCCTCAACGAGGGCCCTCCTCGTCCGCCTCCGCCCTGAGCTTCCGCCACTTCTTCAGGAGCAGGCGGCGCTTGAGAGGGCTCACCCGGTCGGGAAAGAGGATCCCGTCCAGGTGGTCGATCTCGTGCTGGAGGGCCCGTGCGAACAGGTCTTTGGCGTCCAGGGTGAGAGGGTTTCCTTCCGGGTCGAAGCCTCTGATCTCCACCGACACGGAGCGCTCGACCACCTCTTCCAGCCCCGGGATGCTCAGGCAGCCTTCGGGCGCCCGGTCCGTCTCGCGGCTGGCCTGCGCGACCCTGGGGTTCACCAGGGCGATCCGTCGGGAATCACCGTTGCCGCGCTCCTTCACGTCCACCACCAGGACGCGCCGGCTGACACCGACCTGGGGAGCCGCCAGGCCGATACCGTCGGCGTGGTACATGGTGGCGAACATGTCGTCCACCAGCTCCTTGAGCTCGTCGTCGAAGTCCTCCACAGGCTCGGCCTCCGTCCGGAGGACCGGGTCGCCCATGAGGACGATGTCCCGAATCGCCAT